>JASFQO010000172.1:0-5960 GCA_050115405.1 Bacillota bacterium | reverse complement strand
TTTTTCAGTTGCGAAGCCGCGGTGTTCGCCCGGTCGGACACTCCCACCGCCCCCCGGACGCCGAAGCCTCTTTCGGTGAAGTTGAGTCCGTTGCGGACCGTCCGGCCGATCCCGTCATACGGGACCCACTTGATTAAGGACGTATCCACGCCCCCCTGCATGATAAAGTCTTCTACCAGCCGGCCGACCTCATTATCGGCAAAAGCCGTGACTACCGCCACGTCCCTGCCAAAACATTTTTTCAGGCCCCGGGAGACGTTGTACTCACCGCCGCCCTCCCAGACTCGAAATTGCCGGGCGTTCTTAATCCGGCCTTCACCGGGATCAAACCGTAACATCACCTCTCCTAAAGAAATACTGTCATACTTGCAACTCTCCTTTGGCTTGACATTCAAATTTAACGACATCCTCGATAACCCTCCTTTATTGTATTATTTTTGACATATCCCATTCGCTGGGAGATTGCCCGGGCCGTCTCCATCACTTCCGCAGCGATTTCGGAATCGCGTTCCGGACTAAGCGCCCGCTTATCACCGGAAACGCTGATTGCGGCAATCATTTTGGCGGTATAGTCATAAACCGGCGCGGCAATACAGCGAATCCCCGGTTCGTGTTCTTCGTTATCCACCGCCCAGCCGCGCCGGCCGACCATTTGCACCGCAGCCGCCAAGGCCGCCGGATCGGTCAAGGTCGCTTCGGTAAACTTTTTAAAGCACAGTCCGGCCAATACCTCGGTTAACTGTTCCGGAGCCAGCCCGGATAAGAGGACTTTGCCAATCGCCGAGCAAAACACGGGGATCCGCCGGCCAATCTGCGAGTACATCCGGATACTGTTAACCGGCTCTACTTTTTCAATGTAAATCACTTCACCGCCGTCTAAAATCGCCAAATGGACCGGCTGGCTCTCCCGCTCGGCCAAGCGCCGCATAAACGGTAAAGCTTCCGTCTTTAATTCCAGTTTTTTTAAAAACAACCCGGAAATTTCGATTAATTTCAGCCCTAACTTATAAGCGCTCGTTTTCGGATCTTTTTCGACATAACCCCGGGCCGCCAAAGCCGTTAATAACCGATGGACCGTACTTTTGTGCAAACCGATTGCTTTCCCCAGTTCGGTCACGCCCAACCCGTCTTTAGCGGTGGCTAACTGTTCGAGCAAATCCAAAGTCCGGTCAATGGTCTGTACTTTTTGGTCTGTCATCAGTCGCCCTCTCGTTTCATTATATAAAACGCGGTTTTATTAACTAGGTATATTATACCGTATTTGCGGCCGGTTGTCTAGTGTCTATAAAAAAAGAGCGCCGTAGCGCTCTTTTTTTAAACCTTAATATTTCTCTTTCATCTCCGCCAAACCCCAATTGGGGACGTCTTTGGCATGACCGCCGGTATTGAAAGTCTTCATCCGCACCATAATCTCCTGGGCAATCGCTTCCCGGGCGGCGCCGCAATAATCCCGCTGGTCGAACTTGGCCGGGTTTCCCGCCAGAAACTCGCGGGTCGCGGCCGTGGCCGCCAAGCGAATATCGGTATCCACGTTAATCTTATTAATTCCGAAGCCGATCATTTTTTTCAAGGTCTCAAGCGGTACTCCGGCGGCATGTTCCATCTGACCGCCGTATTGATTGATGATATCGATCAGTTCCTTCGGCACGCTGGAAGAACCGTGCGAGACCAAATAAATATTCGGCAGCAGCTTCCGGCAGCCTTCAATCACTTCATAGGCAATCTTCGCCTCACCTTTAAATTTATGGGCGCCGTGGGAAGTCCCGATCGAGATCGCCAAAGCGTCCACTCCGGTTTTAGCCACAAATTCCGCCGCTTCTTCCGGTTTGGTCAGATGGGTCTTACCCGAGCCGACGCCATCCTCAATCCCGCCTAAAGTCCCGATTTCCCCTTCGACGGAAACGCCGCGGTCATGCGCGTATTTAACAACCTCGCTGGTAATCTTGACATTATAGGCAAAATCCGACGGAGTCTTGGAATCTTCCAGCAAAGACCCGTCAATCATCACCGAAGTAAATCCGAGGCCAATGGCGCGCTTGACGTTCTCCATACTGTTGCCGTGGTCCAAATGCAAGGCCACCGGAATCTCCGGATTAAGTTCCACACCGGCCATCACAATATTGCGCAGGTATTTATCATCGGCATATTTCAACGCGCCCCGGCTCACCTGGACAATTACCGGCGACTGCGTTTCCCGGGCGGCTTTCATAATACCCTGCATTTGCTCCATATTATTCACGTTATAAGCGCCAACAGCAAACGGATTGCCGGATCGAAATCCTTGTAAACTGGCTTCTAAAATTGCTTTGGAAGTTACTAACATGTATATCGCTCCTTACTATATAATTATTTAAAACACTACTCCAACATTGGCGAGTTCCTGATCACTCCAATTGACGGTTTTCTGGACCAATGCTTCCGGGAAAGGTACCGTAACAATCCGGCCCCCCTGCAGTCCGACCATTTTGCCGGAAACGCCGCTAAATAGCAAGTCCACTGCGGTAACGCCAAACCTGGTCCCCAAGACCACATCATCCGCCACCGGAACCAGCCCTCTTAAGGTAAAGCCCAAATCGGTAGCACGAACATCCTCCAGCTTTTTCAAGCCCAATTGAATCCGAATCACCCGCCGTAAGATCTGGCCGATCCCACCCAGTTTCGGATTACCGTGGGAGTCGACGCCCAGATCTTCTGCGGTTAAGGCCTGGACCACGCCGCTCGCGGCTTTGGCTTTTTGCAAGACCGGGTCGTCCGCTTTAAGGCGCACCCCTTCGGCGACGACAATATTGACATAGCTTTGTTTTTCGTAAATCGCGGCAATTCTGGCGCAAAGTTTGGTCAAATCAACCGGTTTCTCCGGAATCAACACCACATCGGCGCCGGCGGCGATCCCAATCTCCAGGGTCAGCCACCCGGCGTCTCTACCCATAATCTCGACCAACGAAATCCGGCGGTGGGTCTTGGCGGATTCCACCGTACTGCGGACGGCGGTAGCGCCGAAAGTAATCGCCGACTTATAACCCAACATGGTATCGGTCCCGCTAACATCGTTATCAATGCTTTTCGGCGCGGCCAGCACCGGAAAACCTAAATTGGAAAGTCCCATACCGGATTTGATGGTATCGTTGCCGCCGGTGGCCAAGACCGCGTCAACCCCAATCTTTTGTAAATTGGCCAACAATTTTTGCGGATAACCCTTAGCAGTATTTTCGCTGGAAAACGGGTTAAAACGCGAGGACTGCAAAATAGTGCTCGCTTTAATCTCCAAACCGCATACCGTATCCAGATCGAAAGGCATCAAATGATCCTCGATCCGGTCGGAACAAGCGCCCTCAAAGGCTTTGCGAATCCCGACAAATTCCGCCTGGTACTTGGTGATCCCCAGTCGTACGGCAGCGGCAATAAAAGAATTGATCCCGGCGCAATCGCCTCCGCCTGTCATAAAAGCAATTTTCTTGGTCACTTTGCATTCATCCCTTTCCTTATTTCTTCCGGGCAATAGCCTTTTTCACCGCGGCCACAATATGTTCGGGATTCATGCCGTATTCCGCCAATAACTGCGCCGGACTGCCCGATTGCCCGAACCGATCCTGAATCCCGATCAATTCCATCGGTACCGGAGCGTTTTGAGTTACCACCGTGGCGACCGCGCTGCCCAACCCTCCGATCACACTATGTTCCTCCGCGGTGACAATGGCGCCGGTCTCTTGAGCGGCCCGAATCACTTCCGTGTCATCCAACGGTTTGATGGTATGAATGTTAATCACCCGCACCGCGAGGCCTTTTGCTTTTAAAGCGTCCGCCGCCAGGAGCGCCCGTTCGACCATGATTCCGGTCGCGATAATGGTCGCCGCGTCTCCCTCTTTTAATCGGACCGCCTTGCCGATCACCGGTTGATAAGTATCATCAAAGACTTGCGGCATCGGTTCCCGGCCTAACCGGATATACACCGGGCCTTCATATTCGGTCGCCGCTAAAATCAATTTCTCGGCCTCGACGGCATCCGCCGGGTTTAACACGGTCATTCCCGGAATCACCCGCATTAAAGCAATATCCTCAACCGATTGATGGGACCCGCCGTCAGCGCCGACCGTCACGCCGGCATGCGTCGCGGCGATTTTCACATTAAGCTTCGGATAGCCGATGGTGTTGCGCACCTGGTCATAAGCGCGGCCAGTCGCGAAAATCGCAAATGAACTGGCGAACGGAATTTTCCCAGCCGCAGCCAGACCGCCGGCGGTCGCCATCATATCCGCTTCCGCAATCCCCATTTGCACAAAACGTTCCGGATACTTTTTATGAAACCCATCGGTTTTGGTGGACTTCGATAAATCGGCGTCCAACACAACCACCTTCGGATTGATCTCGCCCAATTTCAACAGCGCCTTACCATAGGCTTCCCTGGTTGCTACTCTGTCCCCCATAATTAAACCCCCTTATTAAAAATAAAAATATGAGCCATTATTCCAATCCCAATTCCGCTAAAGCGCGGGCCGTTTCCTCCGCATTCGGAGCCTTGCCGTGCCAGCCGGCTTGATTTTCCATAAATGAACAGCCTTTACCCTTACAAGTATGCATGACGACCATCGTCGGCCGATCTTTGACACTTTCGGCCGCAGTGACCGCCTGATCAAGTTCGGCAAAGTTATGGCCGTCAACCTCGATCACATTCCAGCCGAACGCCTTAAACCGGGCAACCGGATCGGTAAACCCTTTCACATCTTCGATCTTCCCGTCGATTTGCAGATGATTATAATCCAAAAAAGCCGTAACATTATTTAATTTATAATGAATGGAAGTCATCGCCGCTTCCCAGACTTGCCCTTCTTCACATTCGCCGTCGCCCAATAGTACATATACCCGGTAGGCTTGGTTGTCCATCTTCGCAGCCAAGGCCATTCCATTGGCCACCGAGAGGCCTTGCCCCAAAGAACCGCTGCTGATATCGACGCCCGGGGTTTTTTTCATATCGGGGTGCCCTTGCAGGCTACTCTGAAATTTTCGCAAGGTCAGTAACTGCTCTTTGGCGAAATAACCCCGTTCCGCCAGCGCCGCATATAAAACCGGCGCGCAATGCCCTTTGCTCAAAACAAAACGGTCGCGCTTCGGGGCACGGGGGTTTTGCGGGTCAATATTCATTTTGTAGAAATACAGATAAGCCAGTAATTCCACTGATGATAACGAACCGCCGGGATGCCCCGATTTGGATGCCGCCAACATTCTAATAATGTGACCGCGCATTTGAGTGGCGGTTGCTTTAAGACCCTCAAGTTGTTCTTTGGTTAACAATTCCAGATCACTCCTTCATCATTTTAAATTACTTGAAAACACAATACGAAATCATACCCAAAGTTTTCCCTTCCCAATCACTTTTTAGTATTATATATAATTAATCTTAAAAATACAAGATCAATTCCAAATTTTAATAAATTCATCAATTTTAAAAATTCACCAATTGAAAAGACAATACCCCGGCGCTTTTAAGGCGCGGTTTTCAGCCGAGTCACCGCCGCCCGGGCCAATTGGTCGCAACGGTTATTTAATTCGTGATCCCGGTGGCCCTTAACTTTGATCCACTTCACTTGATGAATTTGGGCCAACTGCCATAATTCCCACCACAAATCCTGATTTTCCACCGGTCTGCCCTGGGAATTACGCCACCCGTTACCCTGCCATTTCTGCAGCCATCTTTGGTTAAAAGCATTAATTAAATAGGCGCTGTCGGAGCTTAATTCGACCCGGCAAGGATATTTGAGCGCTTTTAATCCCTCGATCGCCGCCTGCAGTTCCATCCGCTGATTGGTAGTCAGCGCCGCGGCGCCCGATAATTCTTTTTCAACCGTCCCGGCCCGGAGGATGACCGCCCAGCCGCCCGGTCCTGGATTGCCGGAACAAGCCCCGTCGGTATAAATCGCTACTTTTTTCTTAATATTGTCCATCTCTTTATCCTAATGTATTAG
>JASFQO010000171.1:0-5974 GCA_050115405.1 Bacillota bacterium | reverse complement strand
CAGTTACCTATAATATCGAACGCGGATTCACCAAACTGGGCTATAACGTTATTTTATCCAACACCGGTGGCGAATTGGGCGAAAAGAAAAAATACCTCCGCGTAATGCTGGAGAAACAAGTAGACGGCCTGATTTTGGTCGGGTCGGTCTTTAAGGAAACCGCCGGCAACGAACATATTCTGGCTGCCAGTGAAAGTGTCCCGATTGTCATGGTTAACAGTCTCTTGGAAGGTAATAATATTTATTCGGTGTTATGTGACGATGTCCAAGGCGTCCGGGAAGTTGTCAATTATCTGGTCCAACAGGGACGACGCGCGATCTATTACTTAGATGATGTGAAAGGTTCCAGCGGTCTCGCCAAAATAGCCGGGTTCAAGGCCGGCATGACGGAACATGGATTAAATGAGGCCAATATTCTCAAGATGGGCACTGATCCGGAACGAACTTTGAGTGGTCTCACCCGTTTCTTAGCTGCTCGTCCACAAGTCGACGCGATCATCACCGGTCAGGATACCACCGCCATTGGCGTGATGAAAGAACTGGCCAAACTGAATTATCAGGTCCCGAAGGACGTCGCGGTGGTTGGCTATAACAATTCGATTTTAGCCGAAATAGCCACTCCCGCCCTGACTTCGGTCGACAATTTACAAGAACCGATGGCCAAATATGCGGTACAAATTCTCTTTGATATACTGCACCATAAGCCCGTCCCCAAAAAAACCGTCTTATCACCGAATTTAATCATCAGAGATAGTACCGGGCTTATTCAATAACAAATTATCTTACTGGAGGGAACCGAAAATGAGCAATCTGTTTGACGTGAAAGGAAAGACTGCTGTAATCACCGGCGGCGCCGGAGTGTTATGCAGCGAAATGAGCCGAATGCTGGGCAAGGAAGGAGTCCAAGTGGCAATTTTGGATTTCAATGAAGCAGCCGCCCGGCAATTGGCGGACGAGCTGAATGCCGCCGGCGCCAAAGCCCTGGCCGTCAAAGTCAACGTCTTGGAGAAGGAATCCCTGGAAGCGGCGCGGGATATCGTCCTGGAAAAACTTGGGGCAGTCAATATCTTAATCAACGGCGCCGGCGGTAATAACCCCAAAGCGACTACCGCCAAGGAACAACTCCTGCCCGCCGATTTAACGGCCCCCAACAACAGCGGAACAGGTTTCTTTGATTTGGAATCGGGTGGAGTCCAATTTGTCTTTAACTTAAACTTTCTGGGGACACTATTGCCATCCCAGGTCTTCGGCAAGGCAATGGCCGAGCGGGGCGGCGGGACGATTATCAATATTTCATCAATGAACGCGTTTCGTCCCTTAACCAAAATACCGGCCTACTCCGCTGCCAAAGCCGGAATCTCCAACTTTACGCAGTGGCTGGCGATGCATCTGGCGCCGGTAAACATTCGGGTGAACGCGATCGCCCCCGGCTTTTTTCTCACTGCGCAAAACCGCTTTTTAATGACTGACGAACAGACCGGCGATCTAACCGAGCGCGGCAAGAAAGTAATCGCCCATACCCCAATGGGTAAATTCGGCAAACCGGAGGACTTAAATGGCGCTTTGTTATGGCTGATCAGTGAAGCTTCCGCTTTTGTCACCGGAATTGTCGTCCCGATCGACGGCGGATTCTCAGCATATAGCGGAGTCTAATGATTAAAACTATTATACGGGCATTCCTGTAATGAATTAAATGGAGCTTGAAAAAAGAACCACCTCTTAAAAATGAAGCAATAGCTAGAAAAATTTTAACTTATTGAGATAGGAGGCATTTTGATGACAATCGAATTACGTAAAGACTTCACTTACTCACTCTTGATCCCGACCAGTATGGGAGTACGGATTACTCCGATGAACAGGCAACCGGTGCATTGCAGCGACAATTTTCTGATGCAGGCGACCAGCGCCGAGACGAATGTGGCGAGTATCTCCGCCAGCTTGGGACTTCCCGTCAAAGTACTGACCACCTTTGTCAAGGACAGCCCGATTGCCCTGTTTATCAAAAACAACCTGGCCAGCCGCCGCATGGCCTTTGAAGGCAAAGATGTTCCCCAAGGCGGGCCTTGGGGTTATCGGCATCAGTTCAACATCGCCGACTGCGGTTTCGGCTCACGCGGGCCCCGGGTCCACAACGACCGCGCCGGCGAGGTCGGCCGTACCCTGAATGTCAAGGACTTCGATCTAGACAAAATTTTCGGCCGGGAAGGCGTCCAAATCATTCATCTGTCAGGATTAATCGCTGCCTTATCGCCGGAAACCGGCGCCTTCTGCCTGGAACTTGCCAAGGCTGCCAAGCGAAACGGAACCCGGATCTCTTTTGATCTCAATTATCGGGCGTCGTTCTGGAAGGGCCGCGAGGCGGAACTCAGTCGGCTTTTTGCCTCGATTGCCGCTATTTCCGATATTTTAGTGGGCAACGAAGAAGATTTCCAACTTTGCCTCGGCATCGAAGGTCCGGAAGCCGGCGGCAAAGACCTGGCCGCTAAAATTGATAGTTTTAAAGGAATGATTGACCGGGTCAGACAAGCCTATCCCAACGCCTCCGTCTTCGCCACCACTCTCCGCCAGGTGGTCAATGCCAACAGCCACATGTGGGGAGCCATTATGTGGGAAGGCGGCAACTGGCATGTGGTCGAACCGCGCCAAATCACCGTCCTCGACCGAATCGGCGGCGGCGACGGCTTTGTCGGCGGAATGCTGTACGCGATCTTAAAAGGCTGGAAACCGGAGAAATGGATCCAATTTGGCTGGGCCAGCGGAGCCTTGGTGACTACTTTCCTCACCGATTATGGCCAACCGGCCGACGAAGAACAGGTCTGGAGTGTCTGGCAGGGCAACGCCCGGGTGAAACGCTAGGTTTTTTATGGAATGAAATCCAGGAGTCAGTATTCGGAAGTAAAAAGTTCAGGAGTCGGCCTAAAAACCCGCAAGATATACCCCGGATGATTCAGCATGCTATTTTGAATTCCGTCTCCTGACTTCTAAATTTTTTGGATCTAAAAGCAGATACATTAATTAAAATGGAGGTTGTACAAATGAGACAAGCGGATATTGGTCTAATCGGTTTAGCCGTAATGGGCGAAAACCTGGTCATGAATATGGAAAGCAAGGGTTTTACGGTCGCGGTTTATAACCGTACCGTCGCGAAAGTCAGCAATTTTATCAATGGCCGCGCCCAAGGCAAAAACATCATCGGCGCCACGTCATTGCAAGAATTAACCGCTTCTTTAAAAAAACCCCGCAAAGTAATGCTGATGGTCAAAGCGGGCCAACCGGTCGATGACTTTATCGAACAGTTACTCCCCCATCTTGAACCGGGCGACATTATTATTGACGGCGGCAATTCGCATTTCCCCGATACCATCCGCCGCGCCAAATACGTTGAAAGCAAAGGTTTATTATACATTGGGACCGGAGTTTCCGGCGGCGAAGAAGGCGCCTTAAAGGGGCCCAGTCTGATGCCGGGCGGTTCGCCGGCGGCCTGGCCGCATCTCAAACCAATCCTGCAAGCGATCGCCGCGAAGGTTGATGACGGCAACGCTTGCTGCGATTGGGTCGGTGAAGGCGGAGCCGGCCATTTTGTCAAGATGGTCCACAATGGGATCGAGTACGGCGATATGCAGTTAATCTGCGAAGCCTATGACTTAATGCGTAAATTGTTGGGGATGTCCGCCACCGAAATGCACCAGGTATTCGCGGACTGGTATAACGGGGAACTAAACAGCTATCTGATCGAAATCACCCGGGATATTCTTACGGTTAACGATAGTGACGGACAACCGCTAGTGGACAAGATCCTGGATACCGCCGGCCAAAAAGGAACCGGCAAATGGACCGGCATCGCCGCCCTGGACGAAGGTATTCCACTGACTTTGATCGGCGAAGCGGTGTTCGCCCGTTGTCTTTCCGCCATTAAAGAAGAGCGGGTGGCGGCCTCGAAAGTATTCGCCGCCCCTAAAGTTACTTTTAACGGGGACAAGCAAGCTTTTATCAAAGATATCCGCGCTGCGCTCTACGCTTCGAAAATTGTCTCCTACGCCCAGGGTTATACGCTGATGCGGGCCGCCGCCAAGACTTACGGCTGGAACTTAAACTACGGCGGGATTGCTTTAATGTGGCGCGGCGGTTGTATTATCCGTTCGGTCTTCCTGGGTAAAATTAAAGAAGCCTTTGACAGCAACCCAAATCTGACCAATTTGTTGCTGGACCCGTTCTTTAAAGAAAAGATCGGCGCCGCCGAGGCGGGTTGGCGTCGCGTCTGCGCCACGGCCCTGACCAACGGCGTCCCGGTCCCGGCGTTCACCACCGCCTTGTGCTATTTCGACGGTTATCGCAGCGCCAAACTTCCGGCCAACTTGCTCCAGGCCCAACGCGACTATTTCGGCGCCCATACCTACGAACGGGTTGACCGGCCGCGGGGTGAATTTTCCCATACCAACTGGACCGGTCACGGCGGAAATACCGCGTCTTCAACTTATACGGTGTAATACTCGGTTACATTTACGGCGGGCCTCTGGGCCTGCCTTTATACCATAAATATGGTTTCCCGGGATCAATAAGGCTTGAGCCTGACAAAGGACTGGAGGTAACCATGGAAGAAATTAAAATCCGAACCGACAATCTTAACCCCGAACAATTGGAAGCACAATTACAAGTCTGGCTGGAAAGCTTGCCTTCCCGGCCCCGTCAAGTTTTGCTATTGCCGCCGGATTATACCCGTTTTCATTCGAAAGCCGGCTTAATCGTACAATTACTTTATCAAATGCTGACACCCCAAACCAAAGTGGATATCATGCCGGCGCTCGGAACCCATATGCCGATGAGTGACGCCGAGCTTACCAAGATGTTTGGCGACGCTATTCCCAAGAAACGGTTTTGCGTTCACGACTGGCGGAACGATGTCGTGAACGTCGGGACGGTTCCCGCGGAATATGTGGCTGAAGTCTCTGACGGTCTGGTGAAATATCCGATTGAAATCGGGATCAACAAACGTTTATTAGATCCAAGCTACGACCTGATTGTCTCCGTTGGTCAAATCGTGCCCCATGAAGTAGTCGGAATGGCTAATTATAATAAAAATATCTTTGTTGGCTGCGGGGGCAAGGATATTATTAACCGCTCCCACTTTTTGGGCGCGGCATACGGTATGGAACGGATGATGGGACGGGCCGATACGCCGGTCCGTAAGGTATTCAATTACGCCGAAGAGCATTTCCTGAGTGAATTGCCGTTACAATATATCCTGACAGTGACGACCACTTCCGGGGAGACGACCAAGATCAACGGCTTGTTTATCGGACGCAGCATCCAATTGTTTGAGGCCGCCGTTAAGTTAAGCCAGGAAAAAAATCTGGATTTGCTGGACCAACCCTTGCAAAAGGTAGTGGTCTACCTTGACCCGGAAGAATTTAAAAGCACTTGGCTGGGGAACAAGGCCATCTATCGAACCAGAATGGCGATTGCTGATGGCGGAGAATTAATTATTCTGGGCGGCGGGGTCCGGCAATTCGGCGAAGACCCGGGAATCGACAGCTTAATTCGAAAATACGGTTATGTGGGCAGCCGACGCATCTTAGATTTGATCGACCGGGAAACGGATTTACAAAACAATCTCTCGGCGGCGGCCCATTTGATTCACGGCTCATCGGAAGGCCGGTTTACAATCACTTATGCGGCGGGTGAGCTTACCCCTGCCGAGGTTGCTCGGGCTAACTTTGACTATTTGCCTTACGAGGAAGCTATTCACCGCTATAACCCGGCTCGGTTAAAAGATGGGCTGAATCTTCTCCCTGATGGCGAAGAAATATTTTATATCAGCAATCCCGCTTTGGGGCTATGGGCCTTGAAAGAAAAGTTTATCAATTAAATAAAAATTTTAATAAGGAGGAAAAATCAATTGGCCTGGTTTTTTGAAAAAAAAGCGGAAATTGGTAAAGATGAGCTGAAACAGCTCGTATTGAAGGCGGCTGCCGAA
>JASFQO010000170.1:0-5978 GCA_050115405.1 Bacillota bacterium | reverse complement strand
TGGCGCGCCTGATAGATACGGCAATTCTTGCCGCTCCCGGTCGCCAAAGTCAAACTGATTGCGGCTCGTTACTACTGTGATCATCAAACCACCACCAGTCATTTTGTTTCCAAATAAAAAACGCCACAGTAGCAGCCATAGCGTTTCGTTGGTTTTATATGTAACAATATTAATCTAATTTTGAATAATCTTGATACCGTTCACACGAAAATCATCATCTTCCATCGTTGATCAGTAATTTCGGAGATTCCTTTTAGAGTCTGTTAGATAAAAAGGATACTTTTTCTCGCCTAATAATTTAATGTAGCGCCCATTACCGGGACAACATCGATTTTAAGTTCCATGCTCCCCGCAAACAGGGGAAAGGCGTTGTTTTCTCCGGTGGGAAGTTGATATTTCACATGAGAAAGAGGATAGGCGGGGTTCGCTTGCGCAATCTCATTTAAGATGAGCCGCCCCAATTGGTCGCAATCATACAATACCGATAAGGCGGGCCCCTCGGTCGTCTCTGTCTTTGCCGCATTGACCACCGCCCATTGGACCAGCACCCAATAGCGATATTGTTTCCAATCAACTCCTTCCCGTTTGCATTGCGGTAGAATCACGATATAGGGACAAGCGGCGCTCCCCGGGGGCGTCGTCGGATTAATCCCGATAAATATTTGCGGTTTTTTACCGAACTTAGTTCGGCCAAATTCATTTACCTGAGCGCTGGCTGCGAGCCGCTCCCGCCATTTGTCCGCCAGATCGGATAATAACAAACCTTGAATCATCGGACCTCACCTTTCTGAAGTAACAGGCCTGTTGCATTTGTTGCTTCGTTTGTTTTTTCAAGCTCTTGCAATCGACCCGCCATGATTCCCGGACAATCATCACGGGCCGGATATAATAAACCTGTCCAATGGCTGCCGGCCCTCTTAATTTGAGTAATTTTCAGCCCCGATCATTGCACAGGTTTATTGACTATTGTTTAAGTTGCCCCCGCCGTCCCGACACAGTATGCTTAAAATTAAAGAGGCGGAATCTCCCCGCCTCTTCCCGCCCGAATAGCCCCTGATCCCGGCGGTCCGGACCAAGAAAATCACCTCTTTGGTCCTGCTTGTTACCGTTTAGCCGCTTTCATAGCGCCACTGCCCGATCGCCAATTAATCCCGATTGTTCTTTCTTATCCCGAATGTTCCCCAGATTGTCGGCTATTTGATAAATTATTTTTTCATAAATATACCGAACTCGTTTTTCGCTGCAATGCAACAAATCGGCAATATGGTAATTGCTATTACGAAAGAAAAATTTCTGCTCCAAAATCAACTGTTCTTCAGCGGTTGCCCGCCGCAGCGCCGCTTCAAGCGGAGCAATTTGTTCCCGCAAATTATGTAACCGATAGCGAATACTCACCAAACGGCGGTACTTCTGAATCATCTGTCTGGTAATCTTATCAACTTGATCTTCGTATTCCGTCATTAAAATGGCATAATCATAATCGCCGCTGCGGGCCGCTTCGCCAACCAGGCCATATTTAGCAGTCAGACCGGGAATTCTTTTCAGATCATTTAAACTATTTTCAAGACACAGGATATTATCAGCTAATAATTTTTCCAAACTTTCCAGTCTTTGAATCCGACCCTTGCTTACCCATAAAAACGTCAGTAATTTCTCGGTTTTGCCAAACCAAAGTTCCGTTTTCATCTGTGTCATCCTCCCCCAAATATGGCTTGATCTTCGCTTTTGCATCTTCTGCTCCGGCGGGCCTCCTGTCCCACTTTTCACAATTCCATAATATCACATATTATCCATTTTGTTACGTCAAGTTTGCGGAATTCACAAATTTGCCCGTCTTTTTAAAATTCAACTGTTTCCGCATGTTTAATCGCTTGGTTATGCCGCAAATAACAAATGGTAACTACTTGAGGAGGTTAAAGATTGAATAAAACCCAAAAGACAGAATTCAAGATTAAGAATAACCCCTCAGTGAAATGAAACCCTCCTGAATTCTATAGTCCCGAACAGTTACAACAAATAAATTTCAAAAAGCGCTTCCCTTAAAATTTATTAATGTTGCATTTTTCGACAGACAAAAATGATAACGTCGTTTTGAAACTCATATTTTTCACCTTCTTTCCATAAATTAGCTACTATACTTTTATTATATGTTGCATTTTGCAACTAGTCAATACCGAGGTTGAAAAACGCAACAAATATTTGTTGCAAAGCCAAACATTAATGTTATAATGATAATATAATATCAGGATGAGGTGTCGCGTGTGGCCAATTTAAATAACAGAATCAAAGCTTTAAGAATCGAAAAGGGTCTTTCCCAAGATGAACTTGCCAAATATATGACGATTAAAAACCGTTCGACTTTAGCCGGCTGGGAATTAGGCCGAGTTGCGCCCAATCATGAGATGATCATTAAACTGGCTGATTTTTTTGACGTTACTACCGATTATCTTTTGGGCGTCACCGATGACCGCCACCATACGGAAGAGTTCCGAACCACAATGAAAGACGGACGGATTTTAAGCGGATATGCGGAATTATTTTCAGGTTTGGCAGCGGAAGATTTTCAAAAAGTAGTGAAAATTATCGAAGGATACAAGGCGAAGACGCAGGCGGAAAAGGAATTGGGGCTTAACGCGTCCGACCGACCTTAACCGCCCCATTTGGTGAGAAAGCCGGTCCGCAAGTCCCCAAAAAGCTTGGCCCTGAATCTTTAAAATTCAGGGCCAAGCGCTAACTTTTCTCTGAAACAGGATTAAAGCAAAAACGTTAACAACGGAATCGTGACCATCGATAAAATGGTGCTGATAAAGACCACCCTGGAGGCAAACACCACATCGCCATCATATTGGTCCGCCAAGGGAGCGGCCAACGCCGCCGCCGGCATGGCGACCATCAACATACAGACCCCAAGCGCTACTCCTTTGACTCCCAACAATTTCAACCCCAGCAACGCCAACAGCGGCATCCCCACCAACCGCACCATGCTTCCCCAATAAACCGCCGCGCCGGAGAAGAGAGCCGCCGGCCGCACCTCCGTCAGCATGGCGCCGACAATCAGCATCGAAAGCGGCGTGGTCATCGCCCCGACCATTTGTAAAGTTTGCCCCACCGGTTCCGGTAATTTTAAGGAAAACAAAAAAAGAACCATCCCTAAAAGCACCGCGATGACGCCGGGATTCACCAACGCGCGTCTGAAAGCGTCCCGGCTGGTTTTACCGGTAAATATGTACACGCCGTATGTCCAGACAAGCAGGTTAAAGACGGCATTATAAATTGAAGCTAAAAAAATTCCCCGTTCGCCAAAGAACGCTCCCGCCACCGGATAACCCATAAAACCGCAATTGGAGAAGATCGTTATAAAACGCAACACCTTTCCGGTAGCGCCGGGCATCCGTCCATACAATAGTTCCCCTAAAAAAATTGCCAATAAATGCGCTCCGACCGCAAAAAGCAATACCGTCCCCACCTCAGCCAGCATTTGCCGGGAAAAAGCAAATTGAAAAGACGAAAGCGCCATAAAAGGGGCGGTGATGTTGATCAGCAGTCCCGTCAGACCCTTATTAACTTCCGTATTGATAATCTTGGTTTTGCGGGCGCCAAAACCGACGACCATGATCAAAAATAAGGTAGTCACTTGAGTAATGATAATTCTTTTGTCCATTGGTTCTCCTTATAGAATTGACCCTATGTATCACAATACGATTTAAACCCCGAAATGTCAAATTAACAATTGACTAAATAATGCCGGCCGGTCATAATAGCCTTCCGTACGGGAGAATAATAAACATAAAAAAGCAGCAGGGATTTTCCTGCCGCTTCAATATGCTATGCCCCTTTAGCTTTGTATTAAAGATACCGTCCGCGACAAACCCGCTTTCATTATTAGCAAAGCCTCGGTTGCGGCGACCGGCTTACAATAAAAAAAACCCTGAATGGTATGGCAACCCCATTGGGCTAAACAGTTTACTTGCGCTACATTCTCAACTCCTTCCGCAACCACTTTCAGACCAAGCTGCTCCCCAATACCGATAATACTCTTTGTCAAGACGACATTTTGGTGATATTTGGCAATTCCATCGATAAATGATTTGTCGATTTTCAACGTATCCACACGCATCCGGTTTAAGCAACTTAACGAGGCATAACCGGTCCCGAAGTCGTCTAACGCAATCCGCACTCCCCGCGCTCGCAACAATTGCAGTTTCGCGTTCAAGCAATCCGGCGACCATTGCGGCAGCGACTCACCCAACTCAAGCTCAAGAAAACCGGATACCAAACCGACTTCCTGCAAAATGGTCAAGACCCGATCAACGAAATTGTCCTCCATAAACTGGCGCATGGAAACATTGACCGTGATCCGACAATCAAGGAATCCGGCTTGATGAATTTTCTTAATAAAGCGGCACGCCGTCCGCAAAACCCACTCCCCGATCGGGACAATTAACCCGGTCGCCTCGGCTACTTTAATGAACGAAGCCGGGCCGACCACTCCCAAAACAGGGTTTTTCCATCGCAATAACGCTTCAAAGGCTTCTACTTGATCATCCAGATTGTTATATTGAGGTTGATAATTTAGATAGAATTCTCCCTTGCTCAAGGCTTGCCGCAACTGCTGTTCAATCAATCTCCACTCACCTCCGTGAACGGTGGAAACGCCACTAAAAACTACTATTACCAGCCGTTTTGACATCATGTTCCGAATTGCTTTCTCATCACAATTGCCGCTAAATATCCGCTCGCAACAGTGCTTCAATCCTCTTCAATATTTAATTTCAACCCGCCATGCCTCTTTAATACATTATTGTCAATCATATATAATTGTATTTTAACATTATCTCTCCTGGCAAACAATTCAAATATTGCATTAATTGTTTCCAAATTTGAAATTGACTAATTTCAAAATAGAATTGATAATTTCTTCAAGATTGGGTAAAATTATATGATACATAAATATTTGTTATAAATATGATTAACGAATTCATTTCTGCCTTTTTTAACTTTAAAAAAGCACTCTCCGGATCGTTCGGTCTTCTAATAGCTGTAAAATTTTAAATAGTGGTACAATTAAAATATTATAAACGAATTACTCGTCGTGGTGCTATTTTGTATAAAAAGGTACTTTTTATGACTTTTAATCAAATTATGTATTTTGTCGCAATAGCAAAACAAAAAAAATTTTCTCACGCCGCCGCCAACTTGTTTATCTCGCAATCATCATTATCCAAACAGATTAAGGCGATCGAAAACGAACTGGGGACTGCTCTTTTTTTTCGTAATAATCACCAAATTGAATTGACGGAAGCCGGCAAAGCCTTTCTACCCTTTGCAATTAAATTTTTAAAAGACTATTCGGATATGCTCTATAATCTCTCTTTTTTTGGCAACAATCAACAGTCTAATTTTACCGTTCAAGTTGGGATGATCCCCATTTTGTGCTATTCAAACCTCGTAAATCGCTTAATCAATTTGGAACTGGACAACCAAAATATCCATGTCAATTATATTGAACGCGAACAAAGTGAACTGCTCAAAATGTTGGACCACAATCTAATTGATTTCGCCATTGCCCGAATCGATTATTTGTCTCCTGATAACTACAATTTTGTCCCGCTTTTTAATGAAGAATTGGGAATTATATGCTCCGATAACTGGCGCCTGGCTTCAGAAAAAACCCTAAATCTACATGATTTGGAAAATGAATCCTTTGTCCTGTTAAATAGCACTTCCGGTCTATATCGTCTTTACATCGACGCTTTCCGGAAAGCCAGGTTTACTCCGAAAATAAATTATGTGAATTCCCGTCATGAAATCTTGCTGGCTATGGTTAATAACAGTAATAATATTACGCTGTTGCCTAAAAATTTACTGAACATGGAGAATAGCCGGACAATTAAATATATCCCCCTCAATGAGGATATTACCAGCACAATTGCATTAATCCAAAAAAAAGAACCGCTGAGCAATCAGAAAAATGAGAC
>JASFQO010000169.1:0-5992 GCA_050115405.1 Bacillota bacterium | reverse complement strand
GATTACCCGGGTCACTACTTCAACCGGCCGGCGGTCCACCGTACCATTCTCAATGACATTGAGCACAATTACCGCCTGCTCTACTTCGGCAATTGCCGGACCCGTAACCGCGGTGACCACGTCAAACTCACGTCTTTCGGTCCGCCCGTCGGCCAAAAGCACCAATTCATTAACGGTAATCTTGGTCTGAACCACTCCCGGTCCACTGACATCGGTGACGAGTAAAGCGGTGGTTATCGGGGTCTCTTGGCCAACCGTCGCCTTCAAAACTAAGGTCTGATTGATCATAGCGCCGGTCGGATCCAACTCAAAGGCAATATTCTCAATCACGACACTCACCTCCACCGCCTGGTCCGGATCAATTCCCGGGACCGGCACCATGATCACAAAGGGAATCCGTTCGCTGAACCGCTGGACCAGATGCTCCTCGTTCACAAAGGCCACATCCTTGATGACCGCCCCTTCGACAATCACGCCGGTGGCGCTGACCCAGTATTGCAGGTTAACGACCGTCCCGTTAACCTCTTTGATACTCAGCGCCGGCGCCGGCAGGGCCGCTTGATTGCGCAGCACAATTTGCTGCCCGGCTTCGCGCCTACTCCCGGGTTCAATGATAATCACTTCAGTAACGATAGTCGGCAGTACCGGTGGTGGCGGAGGAGGAGGCGGCGGAATAATCTGTTCGTGCCGCACCACCAGCACTTGCTTGCTTTCCTCTCCCACTACCTGTTCCAGCACCATGAGCGGTCCGGCGCCCGGCGTTAAATGTAGTTGCATCTCCCGGCTGACCACTGTGGTAATCGCGATCAGCACTTTTTCCCGTAATTGCGTCGGCCCTTCGAGGTGAAAAAAGAGCCCGGCCACACTGGGAGTGATTTGCACCTGATCATCGGGAGTAACCCCCGGAAGATCGAGGAAGACGGCAAACGGAAACTCCCGGGCCTGATGTCGTTCCACATTATCCGTATCAACAAACAATATTTGCTGCCGAACAATCCCCTGGACAATGACCTTATTCATCACTACCTGATTGGCGATCTCCCTGATTTGGGCATTAATCTCCCGAATCTTGCCGGCGGCTACCGGTAAAGCGACCACCGTTTCCCGCAAATCCTGGACGGTGTTTTCATTAATCCAAACCCTGGCTTTAAAAAGCGGGCCTTCGCCCAAAGTGACGTTTTCCCGGACGGCCTCGGTAACCTTTACCAAAAACTTCAGGATTGCTTTTTGCCGCAAGACTGTCGGAGCGATGAGTTCAACGAACAGCCCCTCCAGCCGGGGTTGGACTCGGGCCGTCATCCCCGGGACTGCTCCCGGCAGATCAATAATGACACTGAAAGGAAGGTCTTCCGCTTGATGCCCGCCCCGATGCTCGGCGTCGACCAAGAAGAGCTGGACATTCAGGATTCCCTGGATAATCACTTTATCGTTGCTTACTTCGCTGGTCAAATCCTGAATCGTTCCTGACGCCTCATTAATTTTTAAGGCAGGACTCGCTAATATCAAATCATTTTCGATCACGGTTTGGGCCGCGCCTTCGCCAACTACCTGATCAAGTAGTAATAACGGTCCGGTCCCCGGCGCCAGGCCCATCTGGACGGTTTCAGTCACTTTTAAGAAGATCTCAATAATTATTTTCTTAACAATACTCAGACCGTCCGGCGCCAATTCGGCCAAGATTTCCTCGATCACCGCGGTCACATGAGCATTCATTCCGGGCTGCGCTCCCGGTAAATCCACGAAAGTGATCAAAGGGGCCTCATCCGCCAGATGATGGACTAAACCATCAGTCCCGACAAAGAAGAGTTGTTCCTGGACAACCCCTTGAATAATCACTTTATTGGGGATAATCTCCGCCACCAAATTAACTACTTGGCCTTCGACATTCCGCACTTTAATCGCAGCCACGGGCAGTTGCGCCCTGGTGACGCCGGCGACCCGGACGGAATCGGTCCCGGCCGTCCGGCCCGTCAGCGCCAAATCACCCGTTAAATCGTTTGACTCCGTCACTGTTTCAAGAATGGCAGGTTTTGGGGAAATCCGCTCCAATTGTCCGGTAGTATCGTTATGATTATTCCTAATTTCAGCCACTGGTACTTTATTACCTCCTTGCACCTTTTATCCGGCGCGTAACGCCGAATCCTGATGACTTGAAAGGTGGAAAAATTCTAGTACAGTATATGCAATTAGCCGCCTATCTGGCTTCAACTGTCAAAAAAAATAATGACATTTTGTTGGTATTGTGGTAACATTAAAATTATGGAATTAGTTATATTTTTTAACAACTTATCGCAAAAAGAAAGCCGATCTTGCAAAGCCAAATGTTATTATCCTGATAAATCAGCTATTATATTATAATTTTGAGGTGTTCGCATGAAAAAAAAGAGGTGTTGCTTAATAATGCCGGTGACGCTGGTCATCTGTCTCCTGACCAGCGGCTGTTCCTCCGGCTCGAAAAGTTTGAAAACAAAATATGCGGAGGCTGATTATGTCTATAGCGAAACCGACAAAGAGGCTATTGCCACGGAAAACTTATTCTATGTCGCCAAGAATGGGAATGACGCCAATCCCGGCACCAAATCACAGCCATGGTTAACAATCCGGAAAGCCGCCAATACCTTACGTTCAGGTCAGAAAGCCTATGTCAAAGAGGGAATTTATAACGAACGGATCACAGTGAAAAACTCAGGGACTTCCGGTAAATATATTATCTTCAGCGCCTATCCCAATCATCAGGTGATTATTGATGGCACAGGTATTGCTCCAAACTCTAATGTACCCTTCGGCGGGGGTCTCTTCACCATCAATCATCAAAATTACATCATTGTTAAAGGATTCAAGATTCGCAATTCCACGGCGTTAGGGATCTATTCCGGTTCAACCAATCATACCATCATTAAAAATAATTGCATCTACAATACCCACTCGGCGGGAATTGCCGCTTATAATTGTACCGATTTAACTATTGCCGGAAATGAGATAGTCTTGGCTACCAAATTGGCCCGCAATGAAAATGTTCTCCAATGCCTGACAGTGATTAACAGCGCCGCCTTCGAGGTCAAAAACAATGTTATCCATCATGACGGATTTCCAAAAAGCAGTGATTACTCGGGAGGAGAAGGCCTGCAAGTAGGACAAGGTTCAAACAATGGAAAAATTTATCAAAACATAGTCCATGATATCGGCAAAGTCGGTCTCTATCTTGACGCCTGGGATGCCGCTACTCACAATATCGAAGTGTACAACAATCAAGTTTATCGGTGTACGGAGATGGGTCTCGCCTGCGGGGCCGAGAAAGGCGGCTCGCTTGAAAATATCAAAATTTATAACAATCTAATCTACAACAACGATTCGCGCGGCATTGCCGTTGGCAGTTGGGGAGTTACCGGTTATAGCCATGTTTTCAATAATATTTATATCTATAACAATACGATTTATAATAATCAATATTTGGGAAATAAATGGGGATATGGAATCCATGTCGCTGCGCCGGAGGGGAAAAATATCTATATCAGAAACAATATTTGTTATAAAAACTGGGTTGATACCGTAACTATCGAAGCGGACGGCAGACCGACCAATCCGGTAATCGAAAACAATCTTGAAGGGAACGACCCGCTCTTTGTAGCCCCGGGCAGTGGTAATTTCCACTTGCAAAGGGGCTCGCCGGCTATTGACGCGGCGAATAGCAATAGCGCGCCGTCCGTCGATTTTGATGGTACGGCCCGTCCCAAAGGCAACGGATATGATATCGGCGCCTTTGAATATTAAAGCGTTTGCTACTTTATTTCCTTAACCACATTGGCGATCCTTTGATGGACAATATATTTAGAGTAATGCCGCTTAATGATCGCAAGACCGTTGGCGATCAACCGTTCTCTTTTTTCCCGGGAATCAAGCAAACTTAAGAGCGCTTGCGCAAAATCGTTGCCATCATCGGCAAGCTCCACATCTTGGTGATTTTCAACTAAAATACCTTGCGCAGCCATTGGCGTAGCGACTATCGGTATTCCCGAGGCCATGGAATTTAAGATCTTCACCCTGATGCCTCCCCCAATTTTAATGGGGACGGCGTGAATAATACTGGAGTTCATATGTGCGGTAATATCGTCAACATAACCAACCAATTTGATGGCGGGATGTAGTAACCCTTTACATTCTTCACGATAGGCGCCGACATGATAAAATTGCACCTGCGGATCAGCTTTCAGAATTTCAGGGATAACTTCGTTGGAAAACCAGATCAGCCCCTGCAAGTTTGGGTAAAGATTTAAAGACCCATTGGTATATACCTGCTTTTGAAATGACGGAGCCAAGCGGGGATGAAATTGATCAATATCAATTGCCAGCGGGATAAAATAACTTCGTAAATCCGGAACAAGTTTTTTGGCTGCCGCCTGATCCCGTTCGGTAAAGAAAAATACATTTTTAACTTGGGTAATTGCTTTTACCTCATATTTCATTAGTTTTTGATAATCCCAATAATAAAGCCATTTCAGCAAGATGTTTTTTTGTTGTTGATAATGTCTCAGCATAATTTCATATTCCAAATTCTGTTCTTGAAGAATTACGGTCCCTTGGCAGTCTTTAACATACTGAGCCATCTGTAAGCCATCGGCCACCACCAAGTCATAACCTGATTTTATCAATTGAGCAACCAATCGTTGCATCCGCCGGCTGGCAAATTTACTGATAAAATAAGGCCTCCCCCGCATCATACTGAGTAAAAAATAAAAATAGTTGAGCCATCTATTTTTACTGATGCTGATCGCTTTATAAATAACTTCAACTCGATTGCAAATACCTTTTAACCTTTCAATATTCTGTCGTTCGGCTTTAGTTTCATAAAAAGAGACAAAGTCCGTCCTCCCAATTTTTAAAAATCCTTCCAAAATACCCCACGAGCCGATTTTACCGCCATTATCCAAAGGAAATGGGATAAATTTAGCCAAAAATAATATTTTCATGTTTCCCTCCAAAAAATCTATAGACCAGAATCATATCAAACAAAATATTAAAATTTATATCCGCGGCTTTCGAGACCGCTCTCGATCCGCCGCTGCTTATTTTGAGATAAAATTATCGCTAATTAAATAGAAAAGAAATAACAAGTTTGTAATCAAGTACCGCTTCCATAATTTTTTCGGTTCCTGCAGCAAGCGGTAAAACCATTCCAAACCAATATTTTGCATCCAACGTGGCGCTCTTTTGACTGCTTGGGCATGAAAATTAAATGCGGCGCCCACTCCCAGCAACAAGGAAGATTTGATTTGATGTACATGCTCAGACATCCAAACTTCCTGTTTGGGCGCGCCCAATCCCACCCAGATAATACGGGGATTAACATGATTAATCATTTTGATGATTTCATGATCTTCCGCTTGAGTCAACGCCCGAAATGGGGGGGGAAAAGCGCCCACAATTTTCAAGTTCGGAAAACGATTTTTGAGATGATCATGGAGTGAATGTAAAACTTCACCGGTGCCGCCGTAAAAAAAATTGGTATATCCCCTTTCTGCGCTTAATTTTAAGATTTCGTCCATCACATCCGGTCCGGAACATTTTTCCAAATCCTTATTTTTTTTCAGCCGTCCGAGCCAAACTAAAGGCATTCCATCCGGTAAGGCCATAACGGCATTATTGGTAATATCCCGGAAGTGCTGATCCGTTCTTCCCAATACAGTCGTATGAACATTAGCGAAACATACATATTTCGTTTCTCTTGAATCAACTATTTTTTCAATGGCATTTACGGCATCTTCCTTTTTTACATTTAAAATATTGGAACCTAAGACACTAAATGTTTTCATAACATCCCTTCTTCGTTTTTTCTTGTCTATTCAGGTGAAACAATAGGAACAGATGAGATTGTGGTTGGAAAATTTGCCGGATTGGCTGATGCGCCGTGAAAAGCCGCACATTGCGTTGTCACTCGGTCGCTGCGGTGCTCGATATACAGCGAGTATTATCTCCGCTCCTCCCTCGGTCGTTC
>JASFQO010000168.1:0-5994 GCA_050115405.1 Bacillota bacterium | reverse complement strand
AAAGGCAGAAGGGAGCTTAACTGAGAGACAGACAAGTCGATCAGGGACGAAAGTCGGGCTTAGTGATCCGGTGGTACCGAGTGGAAGGGCCATCGCGCAACGGATAAAAGCTACCTCGGGGATAACAGGCTGATCTCCCCCAAGAGTCCATATCGACGGGGAGGTTTGGCACCTCGATGTCGGCTCGTCGCATCCTGGGGCTGAAGTAGGTCCCAAGGGTTTGGCTGTTCGCCAATTAAAGCGGTACGCGAGCTGGGTTCAGAACGTCGTGAGACAGTTCGGTCCCTATCTACCGCGGGCGGAGGAAATTTGAGAGGAGCTGTCCTTAGTACGAGAGGACCGGGATGGACGCACCGCTAGTGTCCCAGTTGTCGCGCCAGCGGCACGGCTGGATAGCTAAGTGCGGAGCGGATAAGCGCTGAAGGCATCTAAGCGCGAAACCGACCTCAAGATAAGATTTCCCACCTCGAAAAGAGGGTAAGACACCTTGTAAGAATACGAGGTAGATAGGCCGGGAGTGGAAGAACAGTAATGGATGAAGCTGACCGGTACTAATCAGTCGAGGGCTTGACCAAAACTGGAGGCTGGAAGCTGGAGACTAGAGGCTGGAAACGGCTGAAGTTGAGAGCTAAGAGCCAAAAGAGATAAAATTTTTGGTAATCGAGAGAAAACTAAAACTTCCTATGCAGTTTTGAGGGTGCAGATGTTTAGTGAATAGTGGATAGTAGGCAGTGGATAGTAAATGCCACAAGACTGAAGATACTAACCACTAACCACAAATAACTATACACTGACTATGATAATTGTCTAAGTTTTCTGGTGATGAAGGCGAGGGGGAACCACCTGTTCCCATCCCGAACACAGCAGTTAAGCCCCTCAGCGTCGATGGTACTTGTCGGGCGACCGGCCGGGAGAGTAGAACGTTGCCAGGAATAAAATTAACCACTCATGATGTAAAAACCATGAGTGGTTTTTACATTTATGAGTGGTTTGTGACTCGTGGTTCGTCGCTCGGGGAGACCAAAACCGGGCCGGGATTCCCCGATTTAACGATTAGCCCGATGAGATCCGAATGACTTCTTGACGAAGCATTCAACCCGAGCGACGAACGGCGAACCACGAGAGACGAGATTATCGACTGGTTCCTTGGTGAAAATATTCATCATATAATATTGCTAAAGATGGTTCTCATTAAAGGAGGGTTATTATGAGTTTTTGTAAAGTTGTTGCCTGCAGGCAACAAATTGATATGAAAACGGAACGGGTTAAAGTTCTCCGAGTAATTGGAGAAAAAGTCGGGGAACTGGTAGTTGATGGTTCCATTACAATTAATGCGATTAAAATTGATCGAATTCAGGCCGAATTGGGAGAAGTTGTCGACCATATCTTTAAAAACAAAATTGTAAAACAAGGTTTAATACATAAACAGATCTTCTATGTCGGTCTTGATGGAATTGTCCGCCATATTACCGAAGATATTCCGTTCATGTTAACAGTGGATATTCCCGGAGTAGATCCTAATAATATTTTCTTGGAGGTACAAAATTATTTATTAGATATCGACACTGATTATACTTTGACGCCGGCAACTGCCGAAACACCAGGGACGTTAATCCAAAAAGTGGTAGCCCACATCCTGATTAAAGTATCCGAGTGGACTCAATTGGATGTTGTTACAAAAGTTGATGGGTGTCCGAAAATAAATCCATCAGGGAGAATTCACTTAATAGGTTTTTGACGCGCTGCTTAAAAGTAATTCCCCAACCTTAAGAAAAGCTTTATTGGCTATGTTTACTTAAACTGTCGTCGAGACAGTTGTTTTTTATTGGACAAATTTGGTTTAAGCGGGAAATACCTACAATACAATCTAAAATACGGTCCAAATAAAGATCTTATGTGTTGCTAATTTCCAATATCTAAGATACAGAAGTTTAATTTTCCGATTTTTAACAAAAATATTCTGACTATCACCAATTAAAAGTAGGAATTTATATATGAAGAGAGAACTAATTCATGGTATATTCATTTTAGAAAACAGCGCATGGTCAAATGGCGGTTGGTAAAACGGGAACAGAAAATATGGCAAATCAAATCTATATTATTGCGCATACTGAAAAAGGGACCCGGTTAGGCGAAGCGTTAACAAACCGGGTTAATGCTATTTTAAGAGCGCCACAACGTTTTTTTACTACCCCGGAAGATCAACGGGGATATCTTGAACCGGTCGCTACCGAAGTCCATAAGCTGTTTCGTTACGCTCAAATATTGATTTTAATTATGGACTTGGAGACGGCCGTACGGATTTTAGCCCCGGTACTTACCGGCCGCAAAAACGATCCGGTAGTGCTGGTGATTGATGAAACCGGAAAATATGTGATCGATTTATTATCCGGTAATAAGCCTGGGGTTAAGCAACTGGTGATGTCGCTGGCGGATAGTCTGGCGGCAACCGCAGTAATGACCGCGAATAATATTAAGCGCATAATTCCGGCGTTGGATGAAATTGCCCGTTGCCATAAAATGAATATTGAATCGTCCGAATTAATTCCCAAATTTAATGAAGCGCTCGCAAACGGAGAAACGATAGTCATCTGGGATCGCTGGGGGCTGGAATTAACTTGGCCGGAACAGGTCAGGGTTGAGACAGATAATACTTTACCGTTTTTTGATAATGAAAAGCTGTTGGCCATCATCGGTTATCAAAATGTGCCGGGAGTGATCCCAATCAAAATGCAGGTAATTGCGTTACGGCCCTGCTGTTTAACGGTGGGGGTCGGTTGCGCCAAAAATGTATCCAAGTTAAAAGTTGTGGGGGCGGTGCGCCGTTATTTTCGGGAACAAAATTGGTCGGTAAAGAGTATTAAACAGTTGGTGGCGGTTGATAAATACGCCAATCAATCGGCGGTGAGTGAAGCCGGGCGTGATTTGGGGGTTTCCGTGGTGATCGTGACTGTCATTGATCTCTTAAATCAGGGGGCGGCCTTTAAATTATTTTCTAACAGTGAAGCGATGGAGCAAGGGATAGCGGCGGAAAACGCGGCAATTATCCGTTCTCGGCAAGGAAAATTGATCGGGGTCAAACGACTCATTGACCAAATATCCATCGCCGTTGCTTTAAATCGGGAGGATACGATTTGAACACGAATCAAGGGATATTATATCTGGTAGCTACGCCTATTGGTAATTTGGAGGATATTACCTTTCGCGCGATTAAGATCTTGAAAAGTGTGGAACTTATTGCCGCGGAAGATACCAGACATACTTTAAAGTTATTAAACCATTACGGTATTAAAAAACGGTTGGTCAGTTATCATCTACATAATGAACGAGAACGCGCGCCGGAACTTGTCAATTTGTTAAACGACGGATTAAATCTGGCTTTAGTAAGTGACGCCGGGATGCCGGGAATTTCCGATCCGGGGACTTGGTTGGTTAAGCAAGCTCTGGCTGCGGGGATAAGCGTAGTGCCGATACCGGGGGCTTCGGCAGCGATTACTGCCCTGGCGGCTTCGGGTCTGTCAACCGCCTCCTTTATTTTTAAAGGATTTTTGCCGCGTAAAAATGCGGAACAATTGCAGGAACTTGACAAGTTGTCCGGTTTGCCCGATACGATCATTTTTTATGAAGCGCCGCATCGCTTAATTAAAACTTTGTTAAATATTTCTAAAATTTTTGGAAATCGTCCGGCGGTTTTGGCCCGCGAAATGACCAAAATTCATGAAGAATTTGTCAGGGATGACATAAATCAACTGATCAGTCAAGCAAATACTTTTTGCGGAAAAGGAGAGTTTACAATTCTGGTCGCCGGGGCTGCTAATAATGTTGGAAGTCTGCAAAATTCGACAAATGAAACTGAAACGGTGGCCCAATTATTAGCGGCCTTGCCGCAGCAGAGTGAATCCTTAAAAGGCGAGTTGAAAATGATTGCAAAAAAAACCGGTAAACCAATCAAAGAGATTTACCGGCAGTATTTACAGCATAAACAATCCATTCAAGACAATTGACTTTAGCCGACGTTTTTCATTGCTTCCAAGCAGGCTTGACATATGTTTTTGTCACGGAAATTGGTAATTCCTTCAGCATTGCCGCAGAAAATACAAGCCGGTTCATATTTCTTTAAAATAATTTTTTCACCGTCAACGTAAATTTCCAAGGCGTCTTTCTCATCAATTTGAAGAGTCCGTCGTAATTCGATCGGAATAACCACCCTGCCCAATTCGTCAACTTTTCTAACAATCCCTGTAGATTTCATCATTTGAGAAACACACTCCCTTCGTTTCGTTAAAATTCGACAACCACAATTCCTATTATACCTACTTTTACTTTCAAAGTCAATTTGTTCCAAGCAAAAAAAATCGACAAATTTCAGGTTTTTTCTGGCAAATATTCTATTTACTTCAACATATCACAGTTTTTCACGGTTATCCTCTGGATATTAATGTAAAAATATATAAAAATATGTATCTTCCTGATAGTTACAGAAATGGAGGCCGGATAAATTGGTGCGGATTTAAAAAGATATGCGGGGGTGGATGAGGGTAGTATAAAATCGCCCGAAAGACTTGACAATAAGAGAGAATATCGTTATAGTTATAGAAAAATCAGTAGCTAAAATACGTTGAAGGAAAAAGTACTTATCCGGATACTTTGGTTAATGTATAGGACGGTTGCAGAGAGCCGGGGGACGGTGGAACCCGGACCGTACGGATAAGGAAAATGGTTCCGGAGTTGTCGCCTGAAAATTAAGAATGAAAATAGGCGCGAGGCAATCCGGAGGCCTGATGCCGGATAAAACCACTTATTTTTGGCCGTTGACTTCCAGCTTCCAGCCTCTAGCCTCCAGCTTCCAGTAAGGTTGACCGGCGGGTCCGTTATCACCCTTTTAGAGCCCTTTCGTTTTAACCGGCGAAAGGGGAATTAGGGTGGTACCACGAAACATTAAGTCTCTTTCGTCCCTGGCGATAGAGACTTTTTTTATGAAATTTAAGAGGGAGGTTTTTTTAATGGGCAAGTTTTATATTACCACACCAATTTATTACCCCAGTGACAATCTGCATATCGGGCATGCCTATGCGACTGTGTTAGCCGATGCTTTAGCGCGTTATCACCGCCAGCTCGGTGATGATGTCCGGTTTTTAACCGGTACCGACGAACATGGGCAGAAAATTCAACGCCGGGCGGAAGCGGCCGGCATTACTCCGCAGGCTTATGTGGATCGGATCGTGGCGAATATTAAGCGGTTGTGGCAAAAGTTTCAAATCAGCAATGACGACTTTATCCGGACCACCGAAGACCGTCATGAACGGGCCGTCCAACAAATCTTCGAACGGCTTTACCGGCAGGGAGACATTTATAAAAGTGAATATGAAGGTTGGTACTGTACCCCGTGCGAGGCTTTCTGGCCGGAACGTCAATTGCAAGAGGGAAAGTGCCCGGATTGCGGCCGGGAAGTCGAGCTGGTTAAGGAGGAAAGTTACTTTTTTAGACTTTCGAAATATGCGGACCGTTTAATGCGATATATCGAGGAACATCCGGAGTTTATCCAGCCGGTTTCCCGCAAGAACGAGATGATTAATAATTTTCTCAAACCGGGACTGGAAGATTTGTGTGTCTCCCGGACCACTTTTGATTGGGGGATTCCGGTCACTTTCGACCCGAAACATGTCGTCTATGTCTGGTTGGATGCCTTGTCCAACTATTTCACGGCTTTGGGCTATCCGCAGGAGACCGAATTGTTTAAGCGTTATTGGCCGGCGGATTTGCATTTGGTCGGGAAGGAAATCGTGCGTTTCCATACAATTATTTGGCCGATTATTCTGATGGCTCTGGATCTGCCATTGCCAAAGCAGGTATTCGGTCACGGCTGGCTGGTATTGGAAGGCGGTAAAATGTCCAAATCCAAAGGAAATGTGATCGACCCTTTAGTGTTAATTGATAAATATGGTTTGGATGCCATCCGTTATTACTTATTAAGGGAATTTCCGTTCGGGTCGG
>JASFQO010000167.1:0-6033 GCA_050115405.1 Bacillota bacterium | reverse complement strand
CAACAGATTCGCTGTATATGAAGCAATTCCTTCCCGACGGACCATCAATTCCAGTATTCATCTAAATTCTCGTCATTTCACCAACCGGCTGAAGAAGCCTTTACCGTGTCTGCGGCCGGAGTCCGCACAATAGGTTAGCGAATCAATTTCTCCGTCCAGGATGACTTTTCCCTGCTCCAGATGAAGTTGTTGCAAATGGAGTTTGCCCCCTTTCACTTCGAGTACGCCGGCGGCGGTCTGCAAGATTATTTTGTCCTGGTCATAACTGTCCATATTGGCGACGCCGTCAACCGCCAGTAAATTTCGGTTAGTCATGGTCACTTGATGCTGCTGCGCCATTTCCAGCGGTTTTTTGATCTGGTCCATCTTGTTTACCCCTTTCGATGTCACGGGGACGGTTCTGGTGACAATCTCCCGACACTTCCGCTGCAATAATATTCTTAGACAATATATATGACAAATGCGGGAATAACATGATATGGCACTTTATTCTTCTTTTGTATTATTATGGATATTATCCGATTAGTTTTTTGACTTTCTGTTTTGCTGCTGATTATTTTGGTTTTTCGGCTGGCCGCTTGGCTGCTGATTATTTTGACCTTTGGGACGTCCGCCTTGTTGCTGGTTATTCTGGCCCTTGGGACGTCCCCCTTGCTGCTGGTTATTTTGGCCTTTTTGATGTCCGCCTTGTTGCTGGTTATTTTGACCTTTTTGATGTCCGCCTTGTTGCTGGTTATTCTGGCCTTTGGGACGTCCGCCTTGCGGCTGGTTATTCTGGCCTTTTTGATGTCCGCCTTGTTGCTGGTTATTCTGGCCTTTGGGACGTCCGCCTTGCGGCTGATTATTTTGGCCTTTCGGCTGTCGCCCCTGTTGATGCTTAGGTTGCTGCGACCGATTATTGGGCTGATTTGGTAGTTGACCGCTTTGGAGCTGATGATGTCGGTTTTTCGTTTGCCCGTTCGGCTGATTATTGAGTTGGTCGGGTTGGTTATCAGGGGGAACTTTTTCCGATTCCGGTTGTTGTCCGTCCGATGGCACAGTTTGTTCCTCGGTTTGCAGGTTACACTTACAGTTGTTTTTGCATCCCGCCCCGATCTCATCCAAAATAATCTCCTCGACTTCGGAAAGGAGCACTTCACGCTGGTCGCCGCCGCCAAAGTCAACCAGCAACGACTCTTTAAGCTGATTATTGGCAATAATCTTCCCTTCGCGGCCGTCAAACCGAATTTTACCGCCAACCAGCGGAATATCGGACTTGGTCTCGCGGTAACAGGACGATTCGTATTTCAGACAACACATCAACCGAGAACAAATACCGGAAATTTTTACCGGATTTAAGGATAAATTTTGTTCCTTGGCCATTTTGATCGAGACCGGCTCGAAATCCCCTAAAAAAGTGGCGCAACATAACGGACGGCCGCAAGGCCCCAAGCCTCCCAACATCTTGGCCTCATCACGCACGCCAATCTGGCGCAATTCAATCCGGGTGCGAAACACCGCCGCCAAATCCTTGACCAATTCCCGAAAATCGACCCGGCCGTCAGCGGTAAAATAAAAAATAATTTTACTCCGATCAAAAGTATACTCGACATCCACCAGTTTCATCTCCAACTGGTGATAGTTGACTTTTTCCTGACAAATCGCCAGCGCCTTTTTTTCGCGGTCCTTATTGTCGGCCAGTTGGACCTGATCTTGATCAGAAGCCACCCGGATTACATTTTTAAGCGGTAATGTGACTTTGTCATCGGCAACTTCCCGCGGCGCCACCATCACTTGGCCGTGTTCCAAACCCCGGGCGGTTTCGACAATCACATAATCTCCCTGTTTCAGTTCGAGACCGACCGGATCAAAAAAATAAATTTTCCCGGCCTGTTTAAACCGCACTCCTACTACTATATAACTCATCAAACCAATTCCTTTCCATATTAAAGCGGAGCTACGCTTCGGTCCCGCTTTGCGCGTAGAATGCAATGAAAAACTCCTCCAACACCAGGCGAATACTGACATTGCTCTCAATCATGGTCATCATTTGCGCTAACTTCTCAATCAGCTTGACGGTCTCGCCAAGTTGACGCCGGTTACCGCACTCATTCCGGGATAGCCCCGTTAATCGCCTGCGGGCCTCGGACTGCCATTCTTGCAGCATCAACAGGACCTGCGCCCTATCCTGCTTCTCGAAGTCGTTGGCCAGTTTCAACAAGTTTAACAGGTCGGTCTGGAAAATCGCCGTTAAACCGGTCGCTGCTGCTGACGGTGGTACTTGGGGTTCCAGGGCCAAGCCGGGTAAGCCGGCGCTCTCCGTCGCCCGCTGTTCGGCTTCCCAGGCGGAGCTGCCCCGACGTTGCAAGACGGCGCTAATTTCCGCCTGAGCCACCGGGAACAAATTGTAGACCTGACATCGGGAACGGATGGTCGCCAAAATCAAGTCCGACCGCACTGCCGTAAAGAGAAAAACTATCCCCGGCGGCGCATCTTCCAAAGTCTTCAAAAAACTGTTTGCTGCAGCTTCCGTTAACTTTTCCGCTTCCGGAAAATAAAAAATTTTATAACGCCCCAGGATCCGTCCCAGATAAGTCTGGCGTTGCAACTCTCGTAACTGCTCAATTTTAATGGTATTGCCGTCCGGGACGACCGTAATCAAGTCCGGATGAGCATTACTACGGAAGCGGCGACATGACTCACATTGACAGTCAGGCGCCGCCTCCCCGGTCTGACAAAGCAAACGTCCGGCAAAGGCTCGCGCCACGGTTTTTTTCCCTAAATGCGCTGCTCCGGCAAATAAATATGCATGTCCGACTTTTCCGGAACTAATTGCCGCATCCAAAGCGCCCAGCACTTCATGATGTCCGATAATCTCCGCAAAGCTCAACTCATTATTCCTCATTCCTCGCAATTTATTTTCAAAAAAACAAATCAAGCAACATCCCCCGAATCTCATCCAATTTGGCGATTAGGTCGATTTGCGACTTTTCCTGATCTACCAAAGTATCGGTCAGCTCTTCTAAAATCCGATTGACATTTTTCACAATCACATATTCTTTGCGGTTACCGCTATAATCCCATTTGGAATCCGTCTCAACCTGATAGGAATGATGCAAGGCTTCTTCCATAAATTCCCGGACTAATTGCCGATAGTGTTTGATCCCGGCGACGGAAGGACTTTTTTGCAATGCGGCGCCCGCGGCGTCGATCTTGTCTAGCAATGTTTCACAAAGTTGTTTCCGGTTTTCCGCCGCAGTGTTTTTCAGAGTAACTTCAAATTCGGACCGGTCCCGGTTGACCTCGGGGGACCGGCCCGACTGTTTCAACTGTTCGGAGTGGACAAACGTCTGGTCGGTTGGGATAACTTTCATTTTACCACTCCTCTTTTTAAACTTTGGCGAAATCGACGACGTCAACTACAAAAATTGTGGCCCCGCCAACTTGGACTTCGACTGGCTCCGGGATATAACTATTCATGGCCCGCCCGATCAAAGAAACCGGATTGACCAATTGTTTCCTGGTTTTGCAAGTATTTTTAATAATAGTCATTACCTCGTCCACCTTGTCTTGCACAACGCCAATCAACAACGTAGTATTGCCCTGCCGTAAAAACCCTCCGGTACTGGCCAGTTTGGTGGCGGAATAATTGTTTTCGGTTAAAGCCTCCAATAATTTCGCCACATCTTGGTCCTGGATCATCGTAATCACCAATCGCATGACGACACTTCCCTTCATCAAAGGTTCCCGACTTATAGTAATTTTACCCGGGCCAACTTGGCAACCAGTTCATCATGGACAGCGGCGATAGTCCGTTGCGCCGTGTTAATTATAATAATACGCGACTCCTTGGCGGCTAATTCCAAATAACCCTGCCGGACGCGCTGTTGGAAAGCCATCCCGCGGGCTTCGATCCGGTCCACACCGCTATTGGTGGCGTCAGCCCGTTGCGTTACCCGGTCCAAACCATTTTCGACATCATTATCCAGCAAAAAAGTACAATCCGGCATATATCCGCCAATCGCCAATCGGTTAACCGTCCGAATCAGCTCCAGGTTCCCACCCATCCCATACCCTTGATAAGCCAGGCTGGAATCGAGAAAACGCTCGCAGATCACTATTTTTCCGGCAGCCAGGGCCGGGCCGATTAACTCTTGGACATGTTGCGCCCGGGCGGCGGCATAAAGTAATATTTCCGCTAACGGCGCCAGATCTTCCGGCGTCGGTGTCAGGATGACGCGCCGGATCTCTTCCGCCAGCGGCGTCCCTCCCGGTTCTCGGGTAAATACCACTTCCCGGCCGGCTTTTTTTAGATATTCCACTAAGAGCCGGGCCTGGGTGCTTTTGCCGCCCCCATCCGGTCCTTCCAAAGTAATAAAAAAGCCTTTTGCCATTTATTGCTCCTCAATACATTGTATTAAGCCATTCCGGGCATCCAGGCCGCGCACCGCGCCACCCTGCGCCACAATTGCCGTTACCCAAGCAAGCGCCGCGGCGGTAATCACTTCTCCCGGGGTCCACAGCGGAATTCCCGGGGGATAAGGCGCCGCCCACCCGGCGGCAATCCGTCCCGCCGCCTGGCGCCAGGGTACCGCTTGCGCCGGGGCCGTACCGGCGGCGCGCGGAGGTAAAACCGGCCGGGATACTGTACCCTGCGGCCAGCTTAACCGACTGCTCTTCTTCGTTTGAGCCGGTTGGCGCGCCAACTCCAGTAACGCCCGGTTTAAAGCTTCCAAATCACTCCCGGACTGCCACGGCGCAATAAAACAGGTTATCTGATAAAGGTCGGCATATTCAACCGCAATCCGATACCGTTTTTGCAAAAAGGCGGCAATTTGATAACCGGAAAATCCCCGATCCCAGCCGGAAAAGGTCAATTTCCACGGGTCAACTATTCCCTCGGACACCGGCGGCAACCCGGCCGCGGTTAACAGCCGCAGTCTCTCGGCCGCCTGCAATATCGCGCGTAACTCTTCCACCAGGGGTAACCGCTTGCTAAACAGCGTCCGGCCCCTTTCAGCCAAAAAACGCCGGTTCACATCCAAGGCAGCCAACAAGATAAAGGACGGACTGGTGGTCGTGACCAGCGCTAGCCCCCGTCGGAGCGCCCCCGGCCGGATTCGCCCGGTTTTATAATGTAACATTCCGGTCTGGGTAACCGAACCTAACATTTTATGAGTCCCATGGATCCACACATCCGCCACCCGATAGGCGCCGCAACCGTCAAACCCGCTCCACTCCAGATATCCGCCGTGCGCTTCGTCGACGACCAGAATCCGGTCGCCGAGGCATTCCCGATAAGCGGCCAGCCGGGTCGCAATGCCCTGATAAGTCGGATTGGTAATAATTAACCCTTTACAATCGGGGTAAGCCCGGACGGCCTCCTTTAAAGTCGCCGGCGCCACACCCGAGGGCACGCCCCATTCCGGTAAAAAGGCGGTCGGCAGATAGACCGGGTTTAAGTCCGCTAAAATCAAGCCGTTCAGAACGGACAAATGACAATTGCGCGCCACCAATACCGTATCCCCCGGCTGAAAACAGCCGAGCAACGTCGCCAGAATCCCCTGCGTCGCGCCTTGCACCAGAAAAAAACTGCCATCGGCAAGATAAAAATCCGCCGCGAGCCGTTGCGCTTCGTCCAAGGCCTTCTCCCAGTCCAGCCCGACAATCTCGGTTAAATCCCATTGCCACAGCGGCGAATCGCACCACCCGGCCCCCAAACTGAAGCCGCCCCGGTGTCCCGGAGTATGAAACCCGCTATGCGGGACTTGGGTATAATTATTTACTAGCTCCCAAAACGGCGCTTTGGTTTGGTCCATCTTCATTGTTAACTTAATTCGACATTGCGGGGGCATTCCCTTTTTTTCGTCCGAGTGCCCTAATTTTACGATAGCAAACGGCTTGGGAAAAAAGATGTGGGATAGTGTCGGAGGCACGGCATCAGACAGGAACGTGATCAATGGGATAGCTAGGAGAAACGCTTAAAAAGTATAACTGCGTTGCGCTTGACACCAATCTTTTTATTTATAATCGAAGTATTTATAACTAATGACG
>JASFQO010000166.1:0-6036 GCA_050115405.1 Bacillota bacterium | reverse complement strand
CAGGCTGCGATGGCCCGCCGGTACCTGGTCGCCCTGATAAACATCAAAGAGTTCCACGGTTTCCACCAAATGGCCGCCGCATTCCTTGATTTGGGTCATTACCTCAGCCGCGGCAATCTCCGCCGGCAACACCAAGGCCAAATCACGCTGAATCGCCGGATATTTTAGAGGCGCCATAAAAGCAATCTCCGGACAACGCCCGGACGCCAGCAAAGTCAAATCCACTTCCAACAGATAGACGGCTTGAGTCAGACCGTAAGCCTCCTGAATCTGCGGATGCAGCCTTCCCAAATAGCCGACGCATTGCCCGTTAATCCGGAGATCAGCCGCCTGCCCCGGATGTAAAAACGACTGGCGGGAACGGCGCCACTCCGGTTCGGGTAAGGCAAATTTGCCGACAAGCAATTCCCAGATCCCTTTGAGATCGTAAAAATCATACGCGACGGCCGGTTGATTCCAGCCGGTTTCCTGCCGCCGTCCGGTCAAACCCAGCGCCAAATGTAAAGGTTCGGCTGGCAACGCTTCCCCTTCCCGGGGGAGATAGACCCGGGCCAGCTCATAAAAGGCCAGGTCGGTCTGGTGGCGTTTGGCGTTGAAAGCCAACGCCTCCAACATCCCATTGGCCAAGGTGGTGCGCATCACGGCCTGTTCTTCGCTGAGCGGCGCCATTAAGTCTAATGTTTTCACAAACGGATGCGACTCATCATCGATGCCCAGTTTCGCCGCCATATCCTTGGCGTTAAGACTGTAGGTGATAATCTCCGAAAGCCCGACTCCTTGCAGCAAGCGCCGCAGGTCAAACTGAAACTGTTGCAAAGCGGTGCGTTTCCCCACCGTCCGGCTGGGCGGCAACGTCAACGGTATCCGGTCATATCCGTGCAACCGGGCTACTTCTTCCGCCAGATCCGCCATATGGGAGACATCACGGCGGTAGGTTGGTACGGTCACCTTGATCGCTCCGTTTTCCGCCGCGGCAACCGTAAAGTTAACCCGCTCCAAATATTTTTGAATCAGGGCCGGGTCAAGTTTCGTCCCCAGCCAGCGGTTGATCTTATCACAAGTAGCCGCGATGGCAACCGGGGTTACAGGTTGGGGATATTGGTCAATATACCCGCGGGCCACCTGGCCGGCGTCCAAAAGTTCAATCAGCTCGGCCGCCCGGTTCAAGGCCATGACGGCGCCATTCGGATCGATCCCCCGTTCAAAACGCAGTCCGGCTTCGGTGTGCATCTCCAAAGCCTTGTTGGTCTCCCGGATGCTCCCGGGGTCAAAATAGGCGGACTCCAGGAAGAGATTGACGGTCCGGTCCGTCACTTCGCTATTGTTACCGCCCATCACTCCGGCGACGCATTGTCCGCCGGTCGGGTCGGCAATCAACAGACTTTCGCCGGTTAACACCCGTTCCACGCCATCCAAAGTCGTTATTTTCTCACCGGGACGCGCCCGCCGGACGATCACCCGCCCCCCGGCCAGCCGGTCCAAATCAAAAGCATGCAACGGTTGATTATATTCCAGCATTACATAGTTGGTAATGTCGACAATATTGCTGATTGGCCGCACTCCGGCGGCCTTCAGACGGCGTTGCAGCCATTGCGGCGACGGACCGATTTTAATCCCCCGGACTACCCGGCCCGCATAGCGGGTACAGAGGTCGGTCGCCACGATCTCCACCTGCGCCAGGCTTTCCACCGGCGGACCGCTTTCGCGCAGACTAATGGGCTTAACCGTCAAAGGCGCATCTAAAATAGCCGCCACCTCGCGGGCCACTCCGATCATCCCCAGACAATCGGCGCGGTTGGCCGTCAATTCCAGCACCAGGATTTGGTCGGTAGCACCCAACGCTTCCGCTACCGGGGTCCCCGGCGCCCAGTCCCGGTCAAACTCCCAGATCCCGGTGGACTCTTTCTCCAACTCCAGTTCAGCGCCGGAACAAAGCATCCCGTCGGAGACGACCCCTTTAAACTTCCCAGCGCTAATCGTATGACCATCCGGCAAAACCGCTCCGGATAGCGCCAGCGGCGCCAGATCGCCGACTTTTAAATTAGTGGCGGCGGTAATCACCTGTTTCGGCGCGCCACTGCCGACCTCAATCCGGGCAATTGTCAATTTGGCGGCGGCGGGATGTTTGGCAAGCGCCGCCACTTTCCCGACTACTATCTGCTGATAACGGTCCGCCTGATCTTCGACCATTTCCACGGCAATTCCGGCCATGGTCAGACGGTCCGCCAATTCGGCCGCAGTCAAATCAATCCGGACATATTCTTTTAACCACTCGTACGAAACTCGCATTTCGTTCTTCCTCCCGTCCCTTTAAAATTGCGCCAGGGTGCGCTGGTCGTTTTCATAAAAGAGCCGAATATCGGTAATGCCGTATTTCAGCATGGCAACCCGTTCCACGCCCATCCCGAAAGCGAAACCGGAGTAGTGGTCCGGGTCATATTTGGACATTTGCAGGACCGCCGGATTGACGGAACCGGCGCCTAAGATCTCCAACCATCCGGTGCCTTTACAGACCCGGCAGCCCTGACCGTTACAGCCGCAGGAGACGTCAACTTCCGCGCTAGGCTCGGTAAACGGGAAAAAGCTGGGGCGAAACCGCACTTGCCGGTCCGCGCCAAAAAAATTTTGCAGAAACACGGTTAAGGCGCCTTTCAAATCTCCAAAGGTAATCCCTTCTCCCACGACCATCCCCTCAATCTGCTGAAACATCGGGGAATGGGTCGCATCCAGGGCGTCACGGCGATAGACCCGGCCGGGGGCAATAATCCGGAATGGTTGCGGGTACATCTTTTCCATCGTCCGCACCTGCACCGGCGAAGTATGCGTCCTCAGCAGCGTTTCCGGAGTAATATAGAGTGAATCCTGCATATCGCGGGCCGGGTGATTGGGCGGCAGGTTCAACGCTTCAAAATTATAATAGTCCGACTCCACCTCCGGACCTTCCGCAATGGTAAACCCCAAGCCCAAGAAGATCGCTTCAATCTCCTCCCGGACCTTCTGTAACGGATGAGGATGCCCGACGCGCCGCTTCCGGCCGGGTAAAAAGATGTCCAATTCTTCCGCAGCCAGTCGCTTATGTTGTTCCTGGGCGGCCAACTGCGCGCCGCGCTCATGCAGAGCCTGTTCCAGCGTTTGACGCACCTGATTGGCCAATTCGCCGACGGCCGGCCGTTCCGCCGGGTCGAGCCGACCCATCTCCCGTAAAATCGCGGTTAAAGAACCCTTCTTGCCTAAAAAACGAATCCGGATCTCATTTAATTGTTCGCTCCGCTCCGCCACGCGGATTTCCGCCAAAGCGGCCCCGCGCAACTGCTCCAATTTGGTCTTCAAACAAAACCCTCCCAACGCAAATATTTATTACATCAAACGTTGCAATAATAAAAAAGCTTTTCCTCCCCATCGGGACGAAAAGCTAATTCGCGGTACCACCCAAAACTTTACTTCTTCAAGTACAGGATCATTAATCCGATACTCTATCCCGGTAACGGGGGAAAGCCGTCGCGGCCTACCTCAGATTATTTTCCCCTACGCCTCTTTGAAAGGGCGGAAAATAAACTACCTTCAGCTTGAAGTTCAAGAGGGAACTTCCCGACACCGATCCGGAAAAGGCTTCCAGTCGCGGCCTTTCTCCCTGTACCATCCCGGTTAGCGGTACTTTCCTCTGTCATAACTTTTACGCCATATTTAACTAAATCCAGGTAAGTATTAAAATATGGTTTTCACTAATTCTTTGTAAATTAAATAGGCGGTGATAGAACCGGTAGTCTCAAAGACTTTCCAAAAAAAATCTGCCGACAAACTCACTTCAACATCATCCCCTTTTTCACTGATAGGTAGTGAAAACGGTCACCGCATTAACAATCTTATTATATCAAAGCTGCGGTACTTTTACAAGTATCTATCAAGCGAAAAAGATTTATCGGACTAAAATGGCGCGGAGCTTTGCCTTTCTACCATCGCCACCCCGCTTAAGAGTTCCTTAAGGCGCGCGGTGAGCTGCGCAAAACTAAAGCTATTGGGATTTTGAGCCTTCCCCGCTTTTAACGGCGCCCTTCTTGTTTCCCAAATGTTGTCAGTCTAACGGACGTCACCCGCCGCCATCCGTTGGCGCAGCGCTTCATAGACTAAAATCCCCGCCGCCACCGCGACATTTAAGGACTCGGCCTTCCCCGGTTGGGGGATAAAAACTTTCCGCGCCAAAAACTCGTCCCACTCCGAGGCGATCCCTTGGCCTTCATTACCGACCAGCACCAAAGTCGGGACAGTCAAGTCAACCGCAAAACAACTACAGTCGGCGCCCAATGCCCCTGCAATTATTTGGAAACCGGCCCGTCGGGCGGCCCCCACAATTATTGGCGGGTTCAGATTAACGTAAATCCGCTGGTGAAACAGCCCACCCATCGTCGCCCGCACCACTTTGCCCTGATAAGGGTCGGCCGTTCCGCCGGTCAAGAAGAGACAGTCCAGTCCGGCCGCCCAGGCGGTACGAATGATCGTGCCGACATTACCCGGGTCTTGCAGCCCGTCGAGGATCAATCCCAACTTGGCGCCAGTCAGGTCCAACGGTGGCGCGGGCGGAATCGCCACCACGGCGACAATTCCCTGGAATGTCTCAGTTTCGGCCAGCTTGGCCATTACCGGCTCGCTCACTTCGAAACCTTCGGCCGTCTCCGCCAGGCGCCGCAGTAAAGCCCGGCCCTCTTCCCCGGCGCCCCACCTCGCCGTCCAGAAGTAGCGGCGGATCGCGGCTCCGGCCCGAAACGCCTCGGCAACCAGGTGCGGGCCTTCCGCCAAAAATAAGCCGTGCTCTCGACGGCCTTTTTTATGGTGCAGACTGGCGGCGCTTTTCACAAATTGATTGGCGGTGCTGGTGATCACAGTAAATTCTCCTTTTTGCCGCGATCAGCCTTATCTTATTCTCGCATCAGTACTTCTTGTTTATTAAGGCCTTTCTGGTTTTACTAATACTTTCAAGGAATTTGTCGCTTTTGCGCAACGACACCCCCACCGATAAAACATCAATCACACATAAATGGGCAATTCGGGAAGACATTGGTTCGGGTTTATATTTTGTTTCGCGGGAATGGACACAGAGTGTAATATCCGCCACTTTGGCTACGGGTGATTTAAGATGACTAACCAGGGCGATGGTAGTCGCTTCATGTTCTTTGGCAATCGTTAATGATTCGACGATATCTTTGGAGGAACCGGTATGGGAGATTGCAAAAGCAACCGTGTTTGCAGTTAATAAAGCCGCCGACATTGCCTGCATATGGGGGTCGTTATACCAGGCGCAAGGTATTCCGATTTTAAAAAATTTATGGTACGCGTCCATCGCTTCCGGCCCCGACCCACCCAGACCATAAAATTCTATTTTTTCTGCTTTCACCAAGGCATCAATTGCTTTTTCCACTGCTTCCGGTTCCAATATTTCCAAAGTATTATTGATTGCGCTGATATTAGCGGCAAATACCTTTCTGATGACATCTTCGACGCTATCTTCAGCACCTGCTTCTTCGTGAATGTTTTTTTTAGAAGACACAACCCCTTTTGCCAGTTGGATTTTTAAATCTTGAAAACCCTTAAAGCCCAGGGATCTGCAAAACCTGATCACAGTCGGGTCACTGGTAGCGGCGTTTTCCGCCAGTTCACTGATTGACTGGTAAATGACTGCGCTTGAATTATTCAATATATAATTCGCTACCCGCTTTTCAGAATTACGAAGCTTATCCATATTGTTTTCAATAAAGAATAAGATATCATCAGTAATATTATTTTCCCTGCCTATTATAATCCACCTCCCGAAAAGCAGTTATTCATATTTTTACAAAACCAATTATAACATATATGTCAATCCCGAATGCAAGTAATTAAATTTTTCACCCAATTCATCCGCCATTTTGGATAACGCGTTGAAGCCGGTACAGTGACCTCCCAAAACCAATCTAATATTCATCTCTTGGAAAAAGGAAATGGTCTTATTAATTCTTTCACTCGTTGCGCTAATCAAATGTAATCCGCCGATAACCCCAAAAA
>JASFQO010000165.1:0-6047 GCA_050115405.1 Bacillota bacterium | reverse complement strand
GGTAAAGTAGTCGCCGACTCCGCCGAGTTTAATCCGTCCTCCGGCTTTATTTAACCAAACCGCCTGGTTATCAAGGCTGATGATTCCGGCGGATTTCATCAGCCGTTTAGTCAAAGCCGCGTCGTGCAGGTGGTCATGGTTTCCCAAAACTCCGAACACGCCTAACGGCGCCTGCAAATTTTGCAGCTCCTGAAAACAAGGCCTGATATATTGGGGGCCATACTCGATATAATCGCCGCCCAAGAGGATCAAATCCGGTTTTTGCGCCTGAACGCGCCGGACCAGTTTACGCACGCGGGCCAGTTTAAAAAATGGGCCATGGTGGATGTCGGTAATGAAGATAATTTTAGTATTTTCAAATTGAGGCGGCAAATCGCGACTGGTAATCGTGATGACCTTGCTTTCAATTAGATATGGTTCCACCAGGCTATATACCGCGGCTAAAACTATTAATGCTATTAATGTTATTATTCCCAAATAAAACCACCTGTATTTAACGGACTTCCGGCCGATTTTTGGCGTCCCGGGATCGCCCGCCGCTGCTTTTTTAGCGAAAACGTTCAAATTGGTCATGACGGATTTTTAATAAAACCACTGTTGATATTCATTAATACACCCCATATCCTCATAAAGCCAGACCATCCGGTCCAAGTACCAACTCTTGCCTAAATAAGCCAGGAGTATTCCCGATATGGTCAACCAGATATTCAGCGCAACCAGACCCCAAATCGCCATAATCATCCCGACACCCGCCAGCACGTTCAAAAACGGCGGTAACGCCTGATGGTGTTTGGGAATGGCGATTTGATCCCGGTTTATATAGACCCGTTCTCCTAAAACCGACTTGGAAGCCCAGTTATTGGTCGAACGCGGTTTGTCGAATAATACCGGATTTAAAAAAACCCAAATTAACGAAAGGCCCGCCGGGACCAGATACCACCATCCCAACCAGACCCGGCTCCAAAAGGCCGCCGCCATCAGCGGCAACACCGTATAGCGCGTCCCCACGCTCCAGGGATTAGCGTGTCGCAGCCAATTTTCATCGGTAAGATGAAAGATTGCGGCTAGTTTTCGCTCCATGGTCATCCGCAAATTCCCCTTTCATAACCAAAAAACCGAAACCAACGTCATTTGCAGCTTGTAACAACCGTTACCGATACTTAGCAGGAAAGATAGGCGGGGAGAGTCTTCCAATACTTCCGCAACAGGTCATTCTTTTCCTCTTTGGTTACTAAAGAAAAACCGTTTTTTTTCATAAAAACGGATGGCCCAAACCGGCAAGTATGGCATTTAATCACTTTTTATCGTTTCGTACCGCCGCTATCTGCTCCAACGTTGGCGGATTCAAGGGCAACGGATAATGGCCGCAGACCAGCGCCGCGGTCGCCGCCGCGAAACTCACCAGTTCCCGGTCGTCCATCCCCCGCAGTAAACCGTAAATAGCCCCGGCTTTAAAAGCATCGCCCGCGCCCAAGGTACTCTCGACCTTAACTTGATACGGCGTAAATTTATTAATTACTTCGCCTTTACGACCGGATAAGATTTCCCTGCCGCCAAAGGTAAAAATGACCAAACCCTCCGTATTGGCGGTATATTGCCGAAACAGTTTCTCCACGGCGACACCGGCGTAATTACTTTTGAGATATTCATTGGAGACCACAGTGACCGCGCTGTAACGATGGATCGGGCGGTCATATTGGCAATCAATCGTCACATAAGGTTTACCAAGCTCACGGCAGTACTGCGCCGCCATGACCGACTCCGCGCCAAAATACGGGTCCAATCCCGCCACCTTGGCCCCGGCGACATCCTGCTTTTGGGGCGTATTCCACCGCCGTAGCCCGGGAACGGCAAAAAACTGCTGAAACTTGCCGAAACAGGTCCGGGTCGGGCCGCCGATCAGCACCAGGTCCTCCAACCCGTCAAACTCAGGGTCGCAAGTAAGCCGCGCCGTATCCACAACTAAATTTTGATAAAAAGCCGTCACCGCGCGATAAGCCTTACTCCCCAAATGATTGCCGTCGAGCCTGCAGCGGGCCCCCAGACCGGCCAGGACTGTAGCGCAACTGCCCGTCTCACCGCCCGGAAAAGTATAACTTTTGTCAATCTCGGCATAACCGTCCGCCGCGGGAAAGTCCCTCTTCAGCAGCACACTGGTGCTTAAGATCGTCATGCCATATAGATAAATATCATATTCACTGATGACATTCCCCCCTTTATTTGGCATTGCGACGCATAAATCGATCTGCTTTCGTAAAGCCGTATTTTTCATATAAGCCATGAGCGTCGCGGGTCGCCAAAATCCCAAACGTCCCCTGCAACTCTTCCAGTCCGGTAAGGCATTCGATTAGTTTCTTCCCCAAGCCTCTCCCCCGGTAAGCTTCATCAATAATTACATCGCACAGCCAGTACATGGTGGCATAATCCGTAACTACCCGGGCAAACCCGACCATTTTGTCCCGGTGAAAAATTCCTATACAAAGCGAATTTTCGAGCGACTTCGCAATCGTTGCCCGACTACGCTCTTTGGCCCAATAAGTCTGCGCAAATAGTTCACCAAGTCGGTCCACCGCAATTAAGGCTTTATCAGTACTGATTAAAAATTCGCCAAACCACCATTGCATTTGCTCTTCCTCCTTGCAACAGCTATTTCTTAATAATTCCGGCTAATGGCGGTAATTCCTTACTCTTGTCTGATAACTTCTTCATGAAATGTATTAATATAATGCCTCCACCTGATACCGACCTGCTCCAAAATATTCCTTAAACCGTTGCCAACAGGACTCCGAATCATCAGAAGCCGCCGGGATAAATAAAATCCGCGGGCTTTTCTGGCCGCTCAACGTAATTATAGTATCATGAATCAATTTACTGCGCGAGTCGCTTAGCTCTCCGCCGCCTATGGCGACTATTCTCCCCATGCTGATCACCGCATTTCTATACTATTTTCACATAATCAAGCAACCGGAAATCCGACCCACGCGCATGATCCGGCACATGCTCGCCCACTTTTTTGAAACCGAACTTCTCATAAAAATGGTAATTGCGATAACTCAAATACCTATGAGCGCAAGATGAAAAAAAGCGAGAGAATCCCTCCCTCTCGGCTTTTACTAATATCTAAAATAGCAACCGGGCACTACTATCTGCGCCGTCCCAATAGCCGCAACAGGTAAATAAATAAATTGATAAAATCAAGATACAAAGTGAGCGCGCCCAAGAGCGCCACCTTACGTTCCTGGCCTTCGTCGGTAAACGCTTCGGCCTGAATACGCTTGATTTTTTGCGTATCATAAGCGGTTAACCCGACAAAGATCAGTACCCCGGCATAAGTCGTAATCCAGTAAAGCATGTCATTTCGAAAAAACAGGTTGACCAGGGAGGCAAGCACCAAGCCAAACAAAGCCATGCCACAGAGATTGCCAATGCTGGACAAATCTCGTTTTGTGACCAACCCATACAGACTCAACCCCCCGAAAGTCCCGGCGGTAATCACGAAGGTTGAGGTAATCGAGGCCGTGGTATAAATCAAAAGTAAAATGGACAGCGTAAAACCGTTCAACATTGAATAGACAAAAAAGGTCAAAGTCGCCGTAAACGCCGACATCCGTTCCACCCGATGCACCAAAAAGACTACTAAAACCAGTTCGCCAATCAACATGCCGAGAAAAAGCGCATTATTGGTCACAATTGCTCTGATTAGCTGCGGCGTCCCCACCACATACCAGGCTACCATGGCTGTGATTCCCAAAGCAAATGCCATCCAGGCGTAAACTTGGGCCAAAAACGTCCGTTGCCGGATCTCGGCCCGGGATAACGAAACCGACTCCGAATACATTATCAACCGCCCTCCTTACCAAATTTTCTTTACGATCATGTTTTAATGGTTAATTCGCCATTTGTAACCATCTTCCTTTTTTGCCTTACAATAACTGGTAAATATATTTTTTATTAAATAAGCCCCTTTTATCCCAATTTATACCTAAAACTTTCCGTTAAAATGCAAAAAAACCGTCCGACTCCCGGTAAAAACATCGACCGCGCCAAACGCCTTGGTTTCGTCTTTACCGGGAATCACGGCTTATATTCGCGGGCGCACCCAAGATTAACCTTTCTTTATTAAACTGCAAAAAATCAGTGGTTTTATCCAGCCTCCAGATTCCAGCATCAAGCCTCCCGATTCACAACTCCATCCCTTTATCCAGGGCCGCCCGATTGACCGGAATCAGTTTCTCCTTTTTCCCGGTTAACACTTTCGCGGTTAACACCCGCATCGCGGTATCCACATTAATAATCCCCGTCTTTTTAATGATCGCGCCCATGACGACCATGTTGGCCACCCGGGAGTTCCCCAGCTTGGCGGCAAGATCATTGGCTGGGACCGCTATCACTGTAACATCGGCGCGCTTTGGTTTGATATCAATCAAAGACGAATTATAAAACAACAGTCCGCCCGGTTTAAGTGAGGCTTCAAACTTTTCCAGCGAAGGACGGTTCATCACCACTAAGACACTCGGTTCGGTAAACACCGGCGAACCGACCGCTTCCTCGGAGACCACCACCGAACAGTTGGCGGTGCCGCCCCGCATCTCCGGGCCGTATGACGGGACCCAACTGACATTCTTGCCTTCGTACATTCCGGAGTAAGCGATTAATTGGCCCATCAACATGACGCCTTGACCGCCGAAACCGGCAAAAATTGCTTCAAACATCAGCGCGACACCTCCTCGGGCGAACGGACGACTCCCAATGGGAATTGGGGAATCATGTTGGTCTCCAGCCATTTTAAAGCTTCTACCGGAGTTAATCCCCAGTTGGTCGGGCAGGTGGACAAGACTTCCACGAGCGAAAAACCGACTCCGTTGACCTGAGCTTCAAAGGCTTTTTTAATGGCTGCTTTCGCCTTGATGACATTTTGGGGATTATGTAAGCTTACCCGGGCCAAATAGGCCGGGCTGGTAAGAGTATTCAGCAATTCCACCACTTTAATCGGGTGTCCCGTGGTGGCCACATCGCGTCCTAAAGGCGAAGTGGTGGTTTTTTGCCCCGGCAAGGTGGTCGGCGCCATCTGCCCCCCGGTCATCCCATAGATGGCATTATTAATAAAGATCACGGTAAATTTTTCTCCCCGATTGGCGGCATGGACGATCTCCGCCATCCCGATCGAGGCCAAATCGCCGTCGCCTTGGTAGGTGAAGACAACCCGGTCCGGCAAGACCCGTTTAATCCCGGTCGCGACCGCCGGCGCCCGGCCATGGGCCGCTTCCTGGGCATCACAGTTAAAATAGTCATACGCTAAAACCGCGCACCCTACCGGCGCGATGGCAATGGTCTTTTCTCTGACGCCTAATTCGTCGATGACTTCGGCCACCAGCCGGTGGACCACCCCGTGCGTACAACCGGGGCAATAATGGAAGGCGCGTTCCTGAAGCGCCTCCGGTTTCGCAAACACTTTTTCCATCATGACACCTCCCCGGCGGTCAAAATCTTCATAATCGCGGCATAAGCTTCGTTAACCGAAGGTATCGCCCCGTTTAACCGACCGTAAAAATCTACTTGGGCCTGACCGTTGACTGCCAGTTTCACATCTTCAACCATCTGCCCGGCGCTCATTTCCACCGCCAAAAACCGTTTTCCGGCTTGGGCCAGTTCCAATAAACGCTGGCTGGGGAACGGCCACAAGGTAATCGGTCGGAGCAGACCGACTTTTTCCCCTTCCTGCCGGGCTCTAGCCATCGCTGACTTGGCAATCCGGGCGGAAGTGCCATAGGCGACGAGCACCAAATCGGCGTCGTCCACACTGTCTTCGACGTAACGGACTTCATTGGCGGCGATCCGTTTGTATTTGGCCTGCAGTTTCTGATTGGTCTTCTCCAACTCCTCAGGAACCAACCCCAAACTGTTAATTATCCGCTGCGGCCCGCCCGCGGCCATTCCGGTGGTCGCCCACGGTTTGGCGGGAATCTGTAAATCCGAATATTCCTTCAGCACTACCGGTTCCATCATTTGACCCAACAGGCCGTCCATGATCACCATCGCCGGATTGC
>JASFQO010000164.1:0-6052 GCA_050115405.1 Bacillota bacterium | reverse complement strand
TATTTCATTTAGTCCCCCTTTTTAAAAAACCATCGTCTTTCCGGGGCAACAGTCTGTTTATTGTAAAAAAAATTATCGTCTTAGGGTGAAAATTGATAGCATCAATTTACACTCCATAGTTTCGTGTCCGCAACGTAGACATGAACGTTAGTGTCTTTTAATAATCCGACCGTCATGTTTTACAATGTGTTTTTCCGGGATAATTCCGCGGGCCATAGTTAAAGGGTAAACGATACTTTCCCGTCCCAAAATGGTCCCCGGATTTAAGACCGCGTTGCAGCCCACCTCGGCGTGATCGCCGATTAAGGCTCCGAATTTTCGCAATCCGGTATCAAAAATCTCTCCACCGGAGGCAATCACTTTGACCGGGTCATTCACTGATTTTAAATTGGAGATAATGACCCCCGCGCCCAAATGGGCCTTATAGCCTAAAACCGAATCGCCTACGTAGTTAAAATGGGGGATTTCGGCTTTATTGAAGATAATCGCGTTTTTGACTTCCGTTGAATTGCCGACCACGACGCCATTCCCGATGATCACCTGTTCCCGGAGGTAGGCGCAGTGCCGGATCGCGCAGTCATAACCAATAATCGCCGGGCCAACCAGTTTCGCGGTCGGTTCAATCGTGGTCCCTCGTCCCACCCAGATATTTTCGGCAATCCGTTCAAAATCATCCGGCAAGGCTGCGGCCAGCTCCAATAAGAAGCCCTTGATGCGCGGCAACACTTCCCAGGCATAAGTAACCCCGCTAAACAACGGCCGGGTCAATGTTTGGTCCATATTAAATAAATTTGTGGCATAAACTAGATTTTGAATTGGAGACACCTCTTTTCTGAAAATTAATTGCTAACCTAACAACTCCGCCTCAAGCGTAAATGTTTTGGCGGCGGTGATCCGGACTGCCGCCAGGTCGCCCGGCCGGACCCGGAAGGTTGGCGCAAAATGGACCAATTTGTTCTGCATGGTCCGTCCCGACCAGATCGCGGCATTTTTTTCACTGGTCCCTTCGATCAGGATCTCCTGCAAAGTCCCGATTAAGGCTTGATTTTTCTTAAGAGAGATCCGATTTTGCAACTCGATCAATTGTAGGAGCCGTTCTTTTTTTACGGCTTCCGGGACTTGATCCGCCCTGGTCGCCGCCGGAGTCCCCACCCGCGGCGAATAAATAAAGGTAAAAGCGCCGTCAAACCCGACTTGCGCTACCAAGTCCAGCGTATCGGCAAAATCAGTGTCGGTTTCGCCCGGAAATCCCACAATAATATCCGTGGTCAGGGCAATCCCGGGGATCCGTCGCTGAATCTCCACCGCCAGGGCCAGATAAGATTCCTTAGTGTAATGCCGATTCATCAGTTTTAAAATGCGGCTGCTACCCGCTTGAAACGGCAGATGCAGATGACGGCTGATTTTTGGTTCGGCAGCCATGACCGTGATTAATTCGGGGGAAAGGTCTTTGGGATGCGAAGTCTGAAAGCGAATCCGCTCAATCGCGGTCCGGGCAATTTCCTCCAAGAGGCGGGCAAAATTCCAGCTATTTCCCAGATCCTGACCGTAAGAATTGACGTTTTGACCCAACACGGTAACTTCTTTGACCCTATCGGCCGCCAGCCCCTTGATTTCCGCCAAAATTTGTTCCGGCGCGCGGCTGCGTTCCCGGCCCCGGACATATGGGACAATACAATAAGAGCAAAAATTGTTGCAGCCATACATGATAGTCACAAAAGCGCGAAACGATTCTTGCCGTTTCACCGGCAATCCCTCGTAAATCCTACCCTCGCTATCCCAAACCTCAATCACCCGGGAGTTAGTGACCGTCGCCTGGCGCAGCAGCTCCGGAAGACGGTGCAGGTTGTGCGTGCCAAATACCAAATCGACAAACGGATAACCGGCGCGAATCTTCTCCACCACCTTCGGCTGTTGCGCCATACACCCGCAAATCCCGATGATCACTTGAGGATGCTGTTCTTTGACGGCCTTCAAATTGCCAATATGCCCAAAAGTGCGGTTTTCGGCATTCTCCCGGACACAGCAAGTATTGATCAAAATCAAATCCGCCGTTTCGAGCGAAGCCGCCGCTTCATAACCGTCCGCTTCCAAAATCCCGGCGATAATTTCCGAATCATGGACATTCATTTGACAACCGAAGGTAGTGATAAAATATTTTCGGGCCACTTTGCAACTGCTCCTTTTACGGTCGATTTTTACACGGCTTTTATTCCTACTCAAACAGCGCCCTAGTAAACAAGTCCGGGTCAAAATCCTGAAGATCCTCCGCTTTTTCGCCGACGCCAATCAGGCTGATCGGTATTCCCAATTGTTTGGCAATGGCAATGATAATCCCGCCTTTCGCCGTCCCGTCCAATTTGGTGATAATAAGCGACTGCAGACCACCTAATGCCTCGCTAAACACTTTGGCCTGACTAATCGCATTCTGGCCGGTCGTGGCGTCAACCACCATCACAATTTCGAGGCTGCGGCCGTCTAAATTATTAGCAATAATGCGACGCACTTTCTTAAGTTCTTCCATCAAATTAACCTTGGTATGCAGTCGTCCGGCCGTATCAATAATGATGATATCCGCTTTACGGGCCTTGCCGGCCGCCAGGCCGTCAAAGACCACCGCCGCCGGATCGGCCCCCTCCTGATAGTGAATCACCGGTACCGCCAGCCGTTCGCCCCAGAGCATTAATTGTTCCGTAGCCGCGGCCCGAAAAGTATCCCCGGCGACGAGGAGCGTTTTGCGATCGCGCGCTTTAAATCTGGCGGCCAGCTTGGCAATGGTGGTCGTTTTTCCGACTCCGTTGACTCCGACAATCAAATAGACCTTGTCCGTCGCGTCAAAGTCAAACCGGTAGGTCCCGGCGGCGCTGAAAATCCGGTTGATCTCCGTAATTAAGACCGGTTTCAACCGGGACGGGTCGGTAATATTCTCTTCCTTGACCGTCTTTTTTAGTCCCTCCACCAAAAAAGTGGCGGTCTCCACTCCAACATCGGCCATGATTAACGTGTCTTCCAAATCGGTATACAACTCGGCATCGATGGCTTTGGAGTTGAAAATTCCCTCCAGATTGCCAATCAATCCGGCTTTAGTCTTGGCCAAACCCGTTTTTAATTTGGCGAAAAATCCTTTTGAATTTGCTTCTCCCATCTGCTACTCCGTTCTCTTATTTTTTCCCAATCACATTTTTCAATCATCGTTTTCCCTTACCGGGCCCCTTTATTTAAGGGGGCTGGAGGGGGATCACCCGGCTTTCTCCCGGTTTAATTCCAGCGAAATCAGCTTAGAGATCCCTCTCTCTTCCATGGTCACGCCATACAAGGCATTGGCCACTTCCATCGTGCCGCGCCTGTGAGTAACCACGATAAACTGAGTTTGTACGCTAAACAGTTCCAACAACCTGGCAAACCGCTGCACATTGGCATCATCCAACGCCGCGTCAATCTCATCCAAGATACAAAACGGGGCAGGCTTGATGCTGAGAATGGCAAATAACAAAGCTGTCGCCGTCATCGCCCGTTCTCCGCCGGAAAGTAGCGATAAGCTTTGCAGCTTTTTCCCGGGCGGTTGCGCGACAATTTCAATCCCCGAATTTAAGAGATCTTCCGGTTCCAACAGAAAGAGATCCGCATTACCGCCTTCAAACAGTTTGGAAAACAACTTCTTAAATTCCACCCGGGCCAGCTGAAAGGTTTCGCTAAACCGCTGTTTAATCGTGCGTTCGATTTCATCAATCACTTTGGATAATGACTCCCGCGCTTTGACCAAATCTTCAGCCTGTGAGGATAAAAACTGATATCGTTCCTGCACTTGCCCAAACTCATCAATCGCGTTCAAATTAACCGTACCCAACTCCTTGAGCCGGCTTTTCAGGCGATTAATCCGGCCTATGGCATTTTCCGGCTCCACCCAGTCTGGATCACTTTGCGTCCGCCACTCGCTACCGTAATCTTCCGTCAGGTCGGCTTGGAGATGTTCAATTTCACTTTGCCGGTCATTACAGGCCAAATCCAACCGGTGCAACCGGTTTTGCAATTCCGTGCCTTTGCGTCGGAAATTGCGGCCTTTTGCTTCGAGTTCTTTCACCCGCCCGCTTAATTGGTCTTTCGCAAGCTTGGCGGCATCCAGCAATTCCTGTTGCCCGCCTAATTCTTCATTTGCCGCGACGATTTTCCGGTTGAGGTCGGCGACGGTCAGGTTAATCCGTTCCCGCTCCAACTGCAATTCGGCTTTTTTCTGCTGGAATTGCTCCCGCGAAGTGGTTGCTTCCGCTGCCTGTTTTAAATAGTTTTCTTGTAAAACCATTTTGCCGTTTAATTCTTGCTGCCCTGCGCCGAGTCCAGCCTTCAGCTCGCTTAAGACTTGACCGGTCTCTTCTTTGCGCTGTTTGGCCTGATTTAAGTCGGTCGTCACCGCGGCTAACTTGGCTTCGATCGTCTGCAATTCCAGTTCGCCACGGGCCAAATCCCGGGCCAACGCCTCGTCCCCGGTTGCCAATTGACCGCTTTCGGCGGTCAATTTTTCTAACTGCGCCTCCTCCGCTTGATCCTGGGCAGTTAATTGCGCCAGGCTCCCGTTAATGGCGTGGATCTTTTGTTCCAAGGCAACCCGTTGCAAGTTGGCGTCCTGTTCCTGCTTTTTTAAAGCTTCAATCCGGCTTTGACAATCCTGTAAGGCTTCCCGGCTCTTTTTCACCTGTTGTGACCCCTGGGCTAAAGCGGCTTCGGCTTCCCGCTTTACGGCTTGCAAAGCTTCAATTTCGGGGCGACGGCTTAAAAGACCCACTCTCCGCCGGTCGATGCTACCGCCCGTAATTGACCCGCCCGGGTTGACCAAATCCCCTTCCGGCGTTACAACCCGTAAACCCCGGTCCAGCTTGGCGCCCAACCGGACCGCAGCCTGCAAGTCCGGAGCCACGATCACCTGATTCAACAGATAATTAAAGACCTGTTGGTACTCAGGGTCAAATTCCAACAATTCCAAAGCAGGTTGCGCGCCATATTGGGTTAAATGGGCCTGATATTCGGCCCAACGCGGCGCCGTGGCCCGCACTTGATTTAACGGTAAAAAAGTCGCCCGTCCTTTGCCCTGTTTTTTTAAGTAAGCAATCGCTTCTTGCGCCGCCCGGTCATCGGCAATCACCACGTTTTGGAGAGCGGAACCCAAGGCCGTTTCCAAGGCTAATTCCATCCCCGGCCTGACCTTGATTAAAGCGGCGACCACCCCGCGGATCGCTTGCCGAAAAGAATGACCGGCCGCCTCGTCAAGCAACGCTTTTACTCCCTTAAAATACCCTTCGTGGCTCTTTTCCATCTCGGTCAACACACTGATCCGACCTTCCAAACCACGGATTTTCTGTTGCAATTCGTGGTTTCCGGCTTCTCCCGCGTTAAGCTCAGCTTCCCATCCGGCAGCTCGCCGACTCAATTCGCTCCGGCTTTGCCCGGCGACGGCAATTGCCGTATTGACCTCGGCTAACGCTGTGGCTTGGGCGTGACTCGTGGCCTCCAGCTCCATTCGTTGCGTCTTGAGACCGGTTAATTTTTTTTGACAATCTTCAAGCTGCCGCATAAGAAAATTTTTCTGCAAAGCGGCGCTGTTAACTTGATTTTTTAATGCGGCCACGTCGTTTAAGACGGCAATCAAATCCTCCTTGAGCTTTAGTTCGTTGGCCTCCAATTGGTTGAGTCCTTCCGTCTGGAGGACCAAACGCCGTTCCGCATCGCCAAGTAAAACTTGATCCTCCTCCAAACCCAGTTTAATCCGATCAATTTCCTGAGCCAGCAACGTCTGTTGGGCGGCCATGGTTTGATTCCGCCGGCAATTGACGGTCAGACTATGATCCAATTCAACCTCTTGTTTAGCCAAATCCGCCAACTTCCGGCTTGAAAAATTAACTTGCTCCCGGTATTTATCAATCATATTTTGAATCCGGTAATAGTCTTCGTGCAACTGATTAATCCGGTCATCCTGACTAATTAGCTGCAAACGTCCGGTTTCAAGCTCTGCCTCCACGACATCGGACTCACTCTCCAAACTGTGATGTTGCTCCTCCAA
>JASFQO010000163.1:0-6065 GCA_050115405.1 Bacillota bacterium | reverse complement strand
GGAACGGAAATTTTCCGGGGCGCGGCTTCCTCGTATAAAAGTTGCCAATCCACCGCAACGCCGCAAGCCCAAAGTTGCGCAATATTACCAAATTCTTGATTTTTAATCAGGATGCGAATAATCTCCTTGCCGGTATTACCCTTATAAATGATTCCGGCACTTAACTGATTCTCTCCTCTGGCGCTCCCTTGATACAGGCCTTCGATACCATTTTGTCCCTGCGCATATCGGGTGAGTTTTTCTACCAATTCCCCCAGGTTGGAAACAACCAACGCCAGCCTTTCTTCCATCGCTTCTCTTCCGACTTGGAAGGTATAAGCCAGATCAGCCGGATTCAATGCGGAAACCGGTGGTTCCGAAGCTTTTTCTAAAAAGCCCCGTAATTTTCGGGCGTACTCCTTTAATCTTTCTTTATTTTTTGCCGAAAGGGTGACAATATATGGAGCCGGCAACTGATCTTCCGTACCCGGATCCGAATCATCCCATTCTTCCAAAATAATATGCGCATTTGATCCCCCCGCCCCAAATGAACTTATTCCCGCGATTCTTGATCCTCTTTTTGTTTCCCCGTTCCCAACGGCATCGGGCGCAAGCCAATCTTCCAAACGTTGCTGCACATAAAACGGTGAATCGGAGAAATTAATATGGGAATTAAGTTCGGCTGAATGGAGGGACGGAACCAGTTGCCGATGTTGCATCTGCAACAATATTTTGGTTATCCCCGCTATCCCCGCCGCCGATTCCAAATGCCCGACATTGGACTTTACAGAACCGATCGAACAGTATTGACGGTCATTGGTGTATTGGTGATAGGCCTTCATTAAGCCGCTAATCTCGATCGGATCGCCGAGCGCCGTTCCCGTACCGTGCGCTTCCAGATAGCTGATTTCTCTCGGGTTGATGTTTGCGGCCTCCAACGTCTCAATGATTAAATCCCCTTGGGCGTTGGGATTCGGCACCGTATAACCGTTGGTTTTCCCTCCGTGATTTAAAGCGCTCCCCCTGATCACGGCGTAAATATGATCACCGTCTTCAATCGCTTGACGCAATGGTTTCAAAAAAACCGCCCCGGCTCCTTCACCCGGGACATATCCGTCTCCGCCTTCGCCAAAGCTCCGGCATTTCCCGTCGCTGGATAAAAACTTGCTTTGGCTTAGCTGAAGGTACTTATGGGGATGAATAGTCACGTTAACGCCGCCCGCCACCGCCATCTGACACTCGCCTTTCTTAAGACTATCACAAGCAAGATGAATGGCGGTCAGCGAGGAGGAACACATTGTATCCAGCGCGATACTTGGCCCGTGGAAGTTAAAATGGTAGGAGACGCGGTTGGCGATAGACGCATATGACGAAACCGGAATTAACTTGTCATCCCCCAAGGGCCCTTCCGCTCCAAATAGTTGAAACTGGCCATACATGACGCCTACAAATACCCCGACCCGCTCCCGGGCCAGCCGGCCCCTGGTATAACCGGAGTCCTCCATGGCGCTCCATACGGTTTCCAAAAACAAGCGTTCCTGGGGGTCGATAAATTCCGCTTCCCGAGGTGAGATATTGAAAAAGAGGGGATCAAACTTATCAATATCATTAATAAATCCGCCCCATCGGCTATAGGTTGTGCCCGACTTTTTCTTATCCGGGTCGTAATACTTTTGATACGGCCAACGTTCCGCAGGAATTTCGCTAATGCAATCCTTTCCGAGCTTCAGATTTTCCCAAAACTCCTGGAGGTCATCCGCCATGGGATAGCGTCCGCTGATTCCTATGATCGCAATCTCCGCTTCCCGAGAAACTTCATCCTTTCTCCCGGGAAAGGGTGAACTTAAAAAACGCGGCCGGCTGATCCCCCCGATGTTTTCGCGAGTCCGCCGGAGTGGCCCGTCGGAGGCGTCGCCATCCGTCACTGCCTTGCCAAACTTGGCGTTTAATTTGGCCTCGTGATTTTCAAGGAAATAAGCCGTCAGTTCGGCAAGATTTTGGTACTCAAAAAAAAGGGTCTTGGATAACATGCCAAAATCCTTTTCTAAATATCGAGTTAAATTCATAATTACTAACGAATCAACTCCATATCTTTCGAAGGAATCCTGCGGATTGACCTGTTCAACCGACATTTTGGTCTCTTTGGCAACCATGTTTTTTAGATATTCTTCCATTTTTTGCCGGAGCCGGGCATGATCCTGCTTGGTTCCGGCAAGCGGATCATTAACCCCGTTTTCCTCAAATCGTTTATTGAGCATCCCTGCGATCTTCCGACCCTCTCCGGGCAATACAATTACCTGGGCATCATGAAAACCCATCACTTTTTCAAAAGAGCTGATCCCTTCTTCATTCGATAACAACGGCAACCCCAAATCTTCGTTCACCCATTTTTGCAGTTCCGCATCTGCCCGAATACCGCCGCCTTTCCACAAAGGCCAGTTAATCGAGACGGTTTTCCCATTTCTTTGGTTTTTCCGCCGCAAATTTTCCCTAAACATCGCATAACAATCCAGAAATTTGTTGGCATATGCGTAATCACTCTGTCCGATACTCCCTAATACGGCCGCAAGCGATGAAAACAGCACAAAAAAGTCCAAATTTTCGTTTCCGAGCGCCCGGTCCAACCAGATCGTACCAAAAACTTTAGCCGCCATTACCTCCTCCATCTCCGCCAGGGTCTTTTTTAACAATAAAGCGTCCCGGGTGACCCCCGCACTATGAATCACCCCGTCGATTCCGGAGAATCTTTTTTTAACCCGCGCCACAAGTTTTTCCACATCTTGATATCGTGATAGATCCGCACGAATATAGAGCACTTCGGCTCCCAACGACTCCAGTTCGCGAATTTGGGACCTTTTGGCGGCATCCGGCTTCTTTCTTCCTGAAATCACTATTTTTACCTTGGCTTGGTTGGCCAAATACCGGGCAAAAACAAATCCTAAAGCTCCCGCGCCTCCGATAATGAGGTATACCCCATTTTCCTTCACCGCCATGTCGCGGTTGGTGACTTTCCGGGCGGAAATTTTTTGGTATCTTTTCACATATCTTTGTCCCGCTTCATAAGCAATTTCCAACTCGCCCGACCAACCAGCCAATTCGTGATACAACACCTCCGCCAGCTTTCCATCATTATCGGACTTGAGCCCCACTACCTTGCACTCCAGCATGGGGCGCTCATTGGCTAAAACCCGCGCGAACCCACTGATTGCCGAATACAAAGGCTGAGTGACACTCCGTCCGTCCCCGTCCGGATACACATATAAAATTTTAACTTTATCTTTTATTTTTCGTCCAATTAATACTTTACTCATTAAAAACAGGGAATAGATTCCATGAGCCAGCTGCTCGCGAATCCGCTCCGCTTCGAGGCCAAACTCTTGGCGCGACCAAAGATGAATAATCCGGGTGGGCGGCGCGCCGGAACGCTCCAAGTCATTGAACAATGCAATATAATCGTCCTGATTAGCCGGTCGAATTTGGCAGACCCCATCCAACCAAGCATGATATTCGGGTCCCGGATTTACCAGTGTAAATTGAACGTTTTCAGCATTTTTCCATTGCGCTTTGAAAAACTTGAGAATTTCCCTGGAGAAACCAAAGATCAAATAATGCTGATTGGTTTTCTCACCATCAGGCTCGCTTTTAATTTCCGATTTTTCCCATATTTCACGGTAGTACCCCGTCTCGCCCGTTTTTGCCTCAACATTTAGGTGTGGGTTAGCTTTCGGCAAAACTTCCCGCAACAATTCGAATCCTTCTTCCGAACTCATCCGCCCATTTTGGATCCTTTGCAAAATCTCGCGCCGGCTTAAAATTTTCTGATCGCTCATCGGTTCATTACCTCCAGTAATCGATTTGCTTCATCCACGTCCAACAGGCCGTCTTCAACTTGTTTCAGCAGTTTCAAAATGTTATTCGGCGTCTTATCCAACCCCATTTTGGTAAAATACTTTAATGTTGCCGCACGGGCGGAAAAATCCTTCAGGCTGACGATAACCCGGCCACTGGGATCGGCAATCCGAATATCGAACTTTTTCAAGGCCGAATCCGGGCCGTTACGATTTTGACGCACAGTAACATAGGCATAACAATGTTGGGGAATCGGTCCTCGTATTGCAATTTCACCTAAAGCAAACGGCATATAAGCTACTTTTGATTCAATATCCCCGGGGCTAACTAGTCCAATAATGGTCTGCATCGCGGCATCCAGCAACGAGGGATGTAATATATAATCAGAAAAACAACTGTCCGGGGGGAAATCCATCTCTATTCTGGATAAGCATTCCTTCCGGTTGCAATACAACCGATCAATCAACCGAAAAGCCGCCCCATAGTTGAATCCCAGCATTGCAAACAGGCCGTAACACTCAACTTTATCCTTGACATGAGGACAACGGCCTTTAATGGCTTCAATATCGATGAACTCCGGTTTCTCCTGGGATTTCACCTTTTCCGCGCAGATGATTTCGCCCTCGGAATGAATCACGGGTTCGTCATTTGCAGCGCCGGTTGATACGACAAAGCCTAGATTTTGACCGTCAGGATGTAAACCGATACCCATCTCCCGATACGACTCTTCCCCGAGGTCCCCGGCAAACACTATCGGTTCAGCCCATACCACATTCCGAATGAAACGGACCTCTCTTTCAAGGGCAATTTCCCCGGCGGCGCGCGCCATCTCAAGATAAGCAGCCCCGGGAAGAACCTTGTGTTCAAATACCTTATGGCTGGTTAAATAGAATTCACTTCCCGTCAGGTAGTTGCTGAACTTCTCTTCTTTGAGCGTCGATACATTTTGCCCAATCAGAGGATGGAGCTTTTCCGCCGTTTTGACTTCAAGGCGATGGGAGGATGCGGGTATCCAAAAACGCTCCCTTACAAAGGGATAAGTTGGTAAAGAAACGCGTCTCGGAGGACTTTCCCCCCACAATAGCCGCCAGTCGACTTTTTGACCGGCGGTCCACATTTTGGCCAGCCCGTCAAGATTGCCCTCCCTGAAATACCCCGTGAGTTCAGGGCTTTCATCATGAGCTGTTTCAGTTTGTTCCTGACTTTTACGAATATTTACCGTCCCGCGGTACAACCCCCGAACACCATCTCCCCGACGGCAATACTCCTCCATTCGCGCGACCAATTGGTCAATATCCGATACTACCACCGCCAGACGTTCTTCCAACGCCTCCCGACCCACCTGCAAGGTGTACGCAATCTTTTCCAAAGAATAATTCTCTCCGCCGGTTTGACTTTGGACCCCGTTTTGCTTTAACGCTTCCGCCAACCTCCCCGCATACACCCGAAGCCTTTCCGCGTTTTTCGCCGAAAGCACAATTAACCGGGGCCGTCGCCCGTCCGTCACGACTCGCGTTGACTCGGCTTCATATTCTTCAAGTACAATATGCGCATTTACTCCCCCGTATCCAAAAGAACTTACCCCCGCTCTTCGGGGGATTTTCTGATGATACCGATCCCTTAAAGGTTCCCACGGCTTTGTTTCATTGACAATGTATAGCGGACTGTCTTCCAGCTTTATATAAGGGTTAAGTTCCTTAAAGTTAATACTGGCGGGGATTTTCCCATGCTTCATCGCCAGAAGCACCTTAATGACCCCCGCGATGCCCGAGGCGGCCTCTAAATGCCCCATATTGGTTTTGATCGAGCCGATACCGCACTGAGGCTTCGCCGGCAGACCTTTGCCCCATTTAGCATACAAATGGTGAAAAGCCTTTTTAATCCCGTTGATTTCGATGGGATCACCGAGGGCGGTTCCGGTTCCGTGGGCTTCAATATAAGTCAACGTACTCGGATCGAGGCCCGCCTTCTCCCATGCCGTCACCAACAGCTCCGCCTGGGCATTTGGATTAGGCGCCGTCAGCGAATTGGAACGCCCGCCATGACTGACCGAACATCCTTTAATAACCGCATAAATGTGATCGCCGTCCGCCTTGGCCTTGCCGAGCGGCTTTAACAGAATAATTCCGCAGCCCTCCCCTCTTACGTATCCATTGGCCCGCTTGTCAAAGGTCTTGCACCTTCCGTCCGTAGATAACATACCGGCTTTGCTGAAGGATATGTAGAGAGTGGGGCTT
>JASFQO010000162.1:0-6070 GCA_050115405.1 Bacillota bacterium | reverse complement strand
GGTACAGCGATATTTCCGTCAAATATCCGCATCACCGCGCCGCCTCAGGTTTGTCAAGATGCGAAGATACGGCTGAACATAAATACGTGCTATATGGTGCTTTAGTGGGCGGTCCCGATGCCAATGACCAGCATGAGGACGTTACAGCCGACTATATCTACAATGAAGTCGCCATTGATTATAACGCGGCGTTTGTCGGCGCCTGCGCCGGGCTTTATCAATTTTTCGGCGATTCTTCAATGCAGGTCACACCGGATTTTCCTCCCGCGGTTATCCCGGACGACCCGGAACAGGGCGGCTCATATTGGGTCGAGGCATTTTGCGTCGATATCACTCAATCGGATGGGCCAAAAGCTACCGAAGTTACTCTTTACGTAAAGTCGGATGTTACGAAAATTTCCAAAAATATCGCGGTAAGATACTTCTTTGATGCTACGGGAATGACCTCGCTGGACCCGGAAAAAATTGAAATGAGGCAGTTATATGACCAGACGGCGGCGGAAACCAACTATGCGGCTACACTCACCGGACCTCATCAGTATGAGGGTAATATTTACTATGTTGAAGTAACGTGGGATGGCTATGCGATTGCCAATTCCAACAAGAAATATCAGTTTGCATTGGGTACTTATGCCTGGCAAAATTATTGGGACCCCTCCGACGACTGGAGTCATCAGGATCTGCGAGTGGAAACCGACAGTTGGAAAGGGACGACTGCCAAAACCGATTATATTTGTGTATATGATGGCGGCGTTTTAGTAGGCGGGATTGAACCGGACGGTTCCACTCCGGTAGTTGCTACGGCAACAGCAGCTACGCCGACGGCTACAACAACAGCAACAACTCAACCAACCGCGACACCGGAAGTTACGCCGACAGTTAAACCAACTGTAACCCCGACAGTCACCCCGACAGTCACCCCGACAGTGACCCCAACTGTGGCGCCAACAGCTACAACTGGATCCGACGCCTTAATGGCGGTGACATATTCGGTTGCAAATGATTGGAAAACCGGCGCTACTGTTAATGTTACCATTCAAAATAATTCGTTATCCGCAATTAATGGTTGGACTGTCAATTGGACTTTTGCCGACGATCAGCAAATAACGATGTTGTGGAATGGGTCATATACCCAGACCGGCAAGTCGGTTACGGTTAAAAATACCGCCTATAACGGTTTAATATCGGCTAACGGCAGTGTTAGTTTTGGATTCAATCTTTCTTATAGCACTGGTAATACCGAACCAACCAGCTTCATTGTAAATTAATTATGGTTTCCTATAAAAAATTACTTGACAAACAATACAAAATCGATCTATACTTTTTACGTAAAACAAGTAGAAGCTTTGGCTTCTCACCCGTTGCGCCAAGCAGTTGGGTTAATAATTGTAATTGTTGGTGGTTAAATTACATTTATTAGCGGGTGAAAAACACCCGTTTTTTATTTGTTATTTTTGTTGGGGGTGACTGCAGATTAGTAACGAGTTGCGAATTAATGAGGAGATCCGGGCCAGAGAGATCCGGGTTGTGAGTATTACCGGCGAGCAATTGGGAATCATGTTGGTACGGGATGCTTTACGAATTGCTCAAGAAAAAGAGCTTGACTTGGTGGAAGTAGCGCCGCATGCCAAACCTCCGGTTTGCCGGATTATGGATTATGGGAAATACCGTTATGAACAGAGCAAACGGGAACGGGAAGCCCGTAAAAAACAGAAGATTATTGAGATCAAGGAGATCCGGATGACTCCGAAAATCGAGTCGCACGATTTCCAAGTCAAAGTCAAGGCGGCGCAAAAATTTTTAAGTGACGGCGATAAGGTCAAAGCGATTATTCGCTTCCGGGGCCGGGAAATTGTCCATGCTGACTTGGGCAAAGAGCTTCTCATGCAACTTTTTGCGAGTGTCAAGGAACATGCGGTTTTAGAACGGGAACCCAAGATTGAAGGTAAAAACATGATTATGATTATCGCAGGTAAGTCAGAATAGAGGGGAGTTAAGAGAGATGCCGAAAATGAAGACTCATAGCGGCGCCGGAAAACGGTTTAAAGTAACCGGCAGCGGTAAAATCAAAAAAAACCATGCTTTTCGTAGCCATTTATTGGAATCGAAGTCGCCGAAACAGAAACGGGGTTTGCGTAAAGCGGAGATCATTAGTTCCGGAGACGAACGGCGCGTGAAGCGGATGTTAGGTCTCTAAGTATTTTTGATCACAGGAGGAGATTATTATGGCTAGAGTGAAAGGCGGTTATACCAGCCGTCATCGTCATAAAAAAGTTTTGAAATTCGCCAAGGGCTACCGGGGTTCCAAAAGTCGGATTTTTCGGCCGGCAAATGCCCAAGTTTTAAAGTCGTTAGCTTATGCCTTCCGTGACCGGCGCAATAAAAAGCGGGACTTTCGCCGCTTGTGGATTGTCAGGATCAACGCCGCCGCCCGGATGAACGGCATGTCTTACAGCACCTTGATTAACGGCTTGAAAAAAGCAGGCGTGCAAGTGAACCGTAAGGTTCTGGCGGATTTGGCCGTCCATGACTATCAAGCGTTTCAAGATTTGGTCGGTGTCGCGAAGACCGGTCGTTAATGAGAGAAAACCTCCGAAATAAATCGGAGGTTTAATTTATAGCAGATCAAACGGACTTGCCCCATTTAAGGAGGCAAGTCCGTTTGCAATTAAATAAAGGAGAAAAATATCAAAATCCGTCTACCAACTCCGCGCTTTCAGTTTGCCTCGCGCCAACGCCTTAAAGTCTTTCAACATTGCGTTGACCTGGTCTTTGGAGACTAAAAACTCCGAATGGCCGTTGCGGAAGACGGCGTAAAAGTCATTATTGTAGGAGACATAGTTAATCCGGTAAACGCGGGTTTTGCCCCGGTTCAGATAAAAGGTGGTCTTGACCGCCGGGTTTTCTTGAGTGAGCTTGCCGGGATGGTCTCCCTCAAAGGCCAGGCCAATCAGGCTGCGGTAAAAGGTCTTAAAGACGTCTTCCTTAATTGTTTTGCCGGCCTGCCGGTAGGTGGTGATTGTCTCGTCCTGCTCCTTTTTGGAACGGGCTTTTTTGATCTTCCTGGTAAGCGTAAATGTCTGTTTTTGGCCGCCGCCCTCCACCTCGATTTTATCAACCTGATCAATATTGATAATATAAGCGAGCCGATTGACCAGTTGAAACGGTTTTAAGTCCAGGACGCTTTGCAAGTCCCGATTGACTGTAAACACTGCCGGGGCATCTGGGGTCTTCGCGTAAAGCGAGTCGGCGTTATGCTCTTTGCCAATTAATAAATGCAACTTGGGCCCGGTTTTGTCGGTAACGATTAATTCATAACGGGGACGGGCCAGCCCGTAGCGGGCTAAATCGGCCGGCCGGTCGGCGATATATTCCTCCCGGTCCAGGCCTTCGAGCACCGGGAGAACTTCTTTGGAGAAGTAGTCGATATTCACTGTTAACGGTTCTTGATACGGCTGCACCAGGACCCAGTCGTTCATCCCGTAATCGGCGCCGCTTTTGTCGCGTTGCGGATTTTCGGTAATTTCCATCGGCGGCTGTCCGGCTCGGATCAGTTTAAAAGATTGACATTGTTGCGGGTCAATCCGGGGCAGCGGGTCTTCGTTGCGCAAGTCCGGTAACGACAGCCGGAACCGGCCGCCGTCCGCTCCGGAGATGGAGTAGACGCGCGGGTTACCCTGGCGCCCCGCGTAGTAGTCATAGCCGGTCGGGGTCTGGTCCCCGAGCTGAAGCGTCAGCGGAGCGGCGGCGCCGGCGGAATAAACCGTTACGGTTGCCGCAGGGGGCGCCAGCCCATATTGGCCCAAATCGCGGGGCGCGCGGTCGATAATTTCCGTCGCGTTTAAAGCGGCGAAAGTCGAGGCGGCAGTCGCGATCTGGTCCTGGTTAAGCTTGTAAGGCGGCGCCGGCTCGCTGCGCCAGACGCCCTTCTGTTTTACCAGGGTCAAACTGCCTTGGGCGGACTTGAATACCAGTTTGTTGATTTTTGCCTGGTCCAACTTGGTCAGGGAGATTTCCGGCCGGGCCGAGGGCTGCGGCGCCGGTGAAGTTGGGGCGGCGGGACGGTGCTTGAGATAAGCATAAGTCCCAAACAACCCCGCCATGATCAGACCTAACAAAATCAGTTGTCGGGAACGTTTCACAAATGCCGCCTCCTTAACCAGACGACCAGTCCGGAAATTAAAATCGCCAGAGGGATGATCACGACTACCAGACCTATATACAGTAAGGCTTGCATTTCATTAAGACGCAAATTGTACGTGATCAGACTCTTGGGCTGAATGTTCAGAGTATCTTTACGGCTTAGCAACCAACTGAGACTGTTAAGCAGAAAACTAAGGTTACCCGGAATCTGCATGGTAAATTGGGGGTTGAGAAACTGCGCGTTCCCCGTCACAATCAGTTTAGCGCCGACGGACCCGGCGGCCGGTTGGTCGCTGACGGCAACGGCGACGTGGAACGGCCCGGCCGGGTCGGTGGCGGCTTTTTGCTCGCCCAGCGCGTTGACGTTAACTTTGGCCCAGGAGCTTGACGAAGTGACTAGCAACGGTTCAATCGTCGTCGTCTGTTTTTTCAAGTCCAAAGTTTTAATACTCTGCGCCCCGGGGAAGAACACCGGCGTCCGGCTCGCCTGTAACGATTTGAGAATTTGGTGGTCTTCCAGGGTCGGTAACAGAAATAGGGGATTATTCGGTAAATGTTGCGACCGGTCGCCTTCAACTACGATTTGATGCTGCACCGCTATACCGTAACTGCTCAGTAAGGAGTTCAAGTTGGACAACTCTTTTTCGGTATAATCGATCAAACAGATGAGGCGGCCGCCTCCGGTCAGATACTGACGGAGTTTGGCGACTTCGGGGCCGGTCAGGTCTTGCTGAGGCGCGTTGATGATCATGACCGCCGCGTCGGCCGGGATGTCCGCCGTCAGTAAAGAAACGGTTTTGACCGCATAATTTTCGATATGCAGTTGGGTCGTGGTTTGCATTGGCAATTCGGGCTCGCCGTGTCCCTGGAGTTGATACAGCGCCGGCATATCCTGCTGGCCGGTGGTGAGCAGGATCGCCGCGGTCACTCGTTGTTCCACGGCTAAGGAGACGGGTTGTTGCTCGCCGGTCTGTTGATTCATGGAGTAGTTAACATAGTCGCCGGCTTGGATCAATTTGTGGTTGTTGCCGGCGGTGACGATCAGGGAACCGATGGAGGGAGCAACGCCGTCTTCATTGAATTGTTTGACGAATCCCGGATTTTTGTTGGGGTCAATCGTTTTGACGGTGATTTTGCCCGTGAGATCTTGATATTTTTTGAGGATCTCCAGTAACGACTGATTGGACTGGCCGGTCGGATAGAGCGCGTAGATGGTCACGGCCTGTTGCAGCTTTTTGGCAATTTTGGTCGTCTGCGCCGAGAGCGAGAACATTTTATTTTCGGAAAGGTCAAATTTGACCGGCAACTGTTCCGCCACCAAATTCAGAGCGATTAAGATTACCAGGACCACGATGGTGAGGATGGTCGCATAACCGCCATACTTAAATTTTTGGGTCTGAAAGGACCGGGTAATGCGGGAAAAATCGAATGGTTTCACTAGTATCTGCCTCCTTAGTTCCAGCGACGTCTGGCAATAGTTTGAATCGTTAAGAACACAAATGCGAAAATAAACGAGAGATAATAGACGACCGAACGCAACGTCACCAAACCGTTGGCAAAATCTTGATAGCGTTTTAGCAGTGAAAACCAATTGCAGACTTTAAGGATCAGACCTTCGTAGAGACTGTTGTTCCCGAGATAAACGCCGCCAATTACTAAAGCGCCGATTAGGGCGGTGACCAGGGAGACGAACATGTTTTGGGTGGCCTGACGGATCAGCAAGGCCAGACCGACCAGAATTACTGCCGCGAAGATTAGCCCGGAAAGCGTATCTGTGGGCAGCGCCTTTTGTAAAACGTCGATCAGCCAGATTAATAACAACACGCCAAAGGTGATGACCGCGGCGCTGACTTGATTGTCGGTCAGAGCCGAGACAAACAAACCGACGGCGATAAAACTGGCTCCCAATAAGAAAAAGCCGATATAT
>JASFQO010000161.1:0-6084 GCA_050115405.1 Bacillota bacterium | reverse complement strand
CGATCACCCTCAATCATAAAGATGATCTCTTTAAAGCCGCCCAAATCGGACTCAGTGGCGCTTAACAGTTCCAGGCGCCAGCCCTTGGAATCGGCATAACGCGAGTACATCCGAAATAAATCGCCCGCAAACAGAGCCGCCTCATCGCCGCCGGTCCCGGCGCGAATTTCCATCACCACGTTTTTCTCGTCATTAGGATCCTTCGGCAGCAGTAAAATCTTCAGTCTTTCCTCCAACCGGGCCGTAGCCCCTTCCAACTCCTTGATTTCCGCATTTAAAAAGGCCGCCGCCTCACCATGTTCTTCAGCCAGCATCTCCCGGCCGGTTTCCAGATCCGCCCGCGCCTTTTGATACTCCTGATAAGTCGCAACCAATTCGCTGAGCGCCGCATGGGCTTTGGCCAACTTTTGAAACAACGGTTGGTCGGCGATCACCTGCGGATCGCTCAACTGCTCGTTTAATTCGTGATATTTTTCTTCGATTGACGCTAGTTTGGCAATCATTGAACCATCCTCTTAATTTTGTTCCGGGTTGGCAAGCGCATTTTCGGTCCCGATCGCGACCGTCTCGACCTGATAGGCCTTACCGCCGACAATCACCGGGGCTTCTTCTTTTAAGACCGCAACGAGCGAGTTAATCGCTACCTCCATTTGTTGGTCGTCCGGCTCGCGGGTCGTCAGTCTTTGCAGCCACATCCCCGGAGCGCTTAACCAGCGCAGTAACAAAAAATCCTGATTTTTTCCGGCCAGTTTGATAATTTCATAGGAGATCCCGGCCACTACCGGTAAAAGCGCAATCCGGCTGGCCAACCGCATCCAGATCGTATCATATTTTAAGAAAGAGAAGAACACCGCGCTGACGATCACCACAAACAAGAGAAAGCTGGTGCCGCAGCGAGGATGAAAGGTTGTGAATTTCTTCAAATTTTCCACCGTCAGGTCCTGTTTGGCTTCAAAGGCGTTGATCGTTTTGTGTTCGGCGCCGTGATATTGAAACACTCTTTGGATATCCTTCATAAATGAAATGGAAATGATATATGCAAATAAGGTTGCCATTCGCAAAACACTCTCAATGATATTGCCCCAGACCGCTCCCGGCAATATTTTCCCCAACAGGGAACGCCCCGCCAACGGCAGGATGACAAAGAGCACCACCGTCATCGCCAGGGCCACCGCAATCATCGCCCCAGTCTCCCAGACGGAGAGTTTGGATTCGGTCTCGTCCTCCATAAATTGATCCGCCGAAAAGAGCAGGGCTTTCATACCAACCATAAACGATTCCCCCAGAGCGATGACTCCGCGTAAAAACGGCCATTTCAAACAGGGATATTTTTTTGTAACGGAGCTGACCGGCTCTTTCTTAATCACGATTTCGCCCCGGTTATTCCGGACCGCGACCGCCAGGTATTCCCGGCCCCGCATCATCACGCCTTCAATCACTGCCTGCCCGCCATATTGAAACTCCGATTGTTTACCCATTCCCCCACCTCAACTCTGATAAATTATTGACTTTTGGCTTTTGAATCCTGAAATCATTATATACGTATATACGCTTAACACCGTCGAATGTTCCCGAAATATATATCAAGCGAGGATTGTTTCCTCGCTTGCATACCATACATGTTTAGCGTTTTTCAAGCCGCCTTTTGAATTTCTCCACTTGTCCGCCACTATCGACGATCCGCTGTTTTCCAGTGAACATCGGGTGACATTTGGAACAAATTTCCACCCGGATTTCCTTCTTGGTGGATCCGGTTTCAAAAGACTCCCCGCAGGCGCAATGAACCGTTGCCTTATAATATTTCGGATGAATGCCCTTTTTCATCTCTGCTTCACCTCTCATAACCTATCTTCGAACAATTTATTATTATAGCACAAGGACTAAAACCTTGCAAGCAAAATTATCGCTCATGCAAAAATGGGGGCGATTTTCGCGATTTTCGTGTGACTACCCTGAAAATTCCCCCTTAGACAACAGATTTTTAAGGGGTGTTTTTTTATATAGCAAAGCTAACTTGTTAATTTTACATTTTTTAACATAAATCTGAAAAACCATGAAACTTCTGTTAAAGCGCAGTTACTTCTTCTATTTTGACTTTATAGCCTAATGCCTCAAGCCTTTCGAAGAAATATACAAATGCTTATACGACAAGGAATTGACGATTTTTTAACCACTAATCTAATAAACTACGCTAGTATATAATAGCGCAAAAGGACTTCGCGGAAAGCGGCTGTGATGTGATGGTCGGCATGGGGGGAGAAAAAATCCTTGACACCGCAAAATCAATTGCCCATTTTAGAAGAGTCCCTGCCGTCATCGCGCCCACCGTGGCGGCTTCGGACGCGCCATGCAGCGCGCTTGCCATTCTATATAACGACAAAAACGAAATCGGCCAGTTCCTTGCCCTTAGAAGCAATCCTTCCATCGTGTTGGTCGACAGTGAAATTATCGCGGCGGCCCCTGTCAGATTGCTCGTTGCCGGGATGGAAGATGCGCTCGCCACTTATTATGAGGCCCGCGCATCTTATGATAGCGGCGGGAAGACATGTGCCGGCGGATATGCCACGCAGTCGGCCATGGCGATCGCAAGGCTGTGTTATGACATACTGATGGCGGAAGGCCGTAAGGCAAAACGGGCGGTTGAAAGAGGCACTTGCACCGAGGCGGTTGAGAGAGTCATTGAAGCGAATATATACATGAGCGGGGTGGGATTTGAAAGCGGCGGGGTTTGCGCCGCGTATCCGATCAACGAAGGATTGCCGTTCTTGAGCCGTGTAAGAATCTGTATCATGGAGAGATCGTGGCATTTGGCGCTCTGGTACAATTGATACTGCAGGATTTGCCCCAAGGAGAAATCATGCGTTTTCTGGATTTCTGTATAGATGTGAAACTGCCTGTCACGCTTGAGCAAATAGGGATTACAGAAGAGATTGATACTGCACTGAACAGGGTATCAGAGATTGCATCAAGGAAGAATCAGACGACGCATGTTCTTCCCATAGACATATCGCCCCCATATCGGCCGACGCAGAAGGAAAAGCCAGACTCTCTCAAAGCGGGAGATCCGCCGGCATATTGGCCAATTAAAAGTTGTTGGTCAATTATGTTATTGATACCGCCGACAATTAAAATATTTTGTTTATCCCTGGCTCATGTTTGGGAATACTGTAATTTCCAATCCGCAATTTGGGGAATTCGGCTTTTAACGCGGTCAGCCAGTCCGCCACCGTGCCCAGTTCATCCTGAGTCAAACAAGGCGTCAGTTTTTCCGGGTCTAGATTCAAGTTACGCAATTGCACCTGTTGAATCCCGGTATGCGCCAGCAAATTGTAGAAGGCCTCGGTTTCCGGTTCCTGATTGGTAAAGCCGGGATAAAACAGCAGGTTGACCGCAACCATCAAACCTTGGTCCGCCGCCAGACGCAATGATTGCACTACATCGTCAAACCGGTAACCCTGCGGTCGGTGGTACCACCGATACATTTGCGGCCGGGCCGAAAAGAGGCTGACCCGGATGCTGTCGAGCCCGGCTGCGGTCAATTGTCGGATCGCTTCACAATATCCCGCGTTACTGTTCATATTGATCGTCCCCCGCCCGGTTTGCCTGCGGATCTCCCGGATTGCCGCGGCAATTAGCCGATATTGTAACGAAGGTTCACCTTCGCAACCCTGACCGAAACTGACAATCCCGGCGGTAGCCGTCTCCAAATGCGCGGCCGCTAACTCCGCCACTTCGGTTACGGTAGGGACAAAATCAATCCGGGATTGAGGCGCCGGGCAACACTCCGCCGGCTGTTTGGAGATACAGCCCAGGCAATCGGCGTTACAGTGCGGCGAAACCGGAATTCCCGCCTCCCATCTTTGATAAAACATATTTTGGGCCGTCAAACAATGATATTCCCGGGCGCAGCGCGCCAGTTGGCGCAAGATCCGGTTCGCCGGGAAAGCCGTTTCTTTATGGGCGATAAGCTGCGGCAAGTCCGCCGTATTGTAATAAACCGGATTCCATTTCAGCTCGGCGTCGGTTTTCAGCGCCGCCACCTTCAGTTGCCCTCCGGCCGCGCCGACCGCCGTATAACCGAACAGCGGCAACTCCCGGGCGTCCGCCACTTCGTAACCGGGTAAGAGACACCTGGTAAATCCCATCGGCAAAAGCGCCGCCACCGCAATGGCGCCTTCCACCGCTTCGACCTCCGCCGTCGCCTCATTATATCCAAGCGGCAGCCTTCCCGGCAAACTGACGAGTTCCGCTCCCACCGGGAGATCAATCCAGCCCTCATCCGCCACCTCGACTTGCCACCCGTTCAGGCCGACTGCGGTTAATTCCGGCTCCTCGCGCAACTCCCCCGCCGCATCGGTATAGACCAAATTTATCCTTTCCATCAAACTCTCCCGTCTTCCGTCAAAGCTACACCACTTCAAAAATTAAACACTTCAAATACTCCGTCTCCGGGATTCCGGCCACAATCGGGTGGTCCAAATCTTGAGTACGCCGCTCCAACAGCCGGATCTGCTTTTTGACGTCGACCGCCGCCGCAGTGACCGCCTCCCAAAACAACTCGGCGCTCATATGATGCGAACAGGAGCAAGTCACCAGGATTCCGCCCGGGGGCAACAGTTTCAGGCCGCGTAGATTGATTTCCTTATAACCCCGGATGGCGCTTTCCACCGTGTGCTTACTTTTGGTAAAGGCCGGCGGGTCCAAGATCACCATGTCGTAACTATTTTTTAACGCGGTCTGCTCGCGCAGGAAATCAAAGGCGTTCGCCGTCTTAAATTGACAGATCGCATTCACTCCGTTTAAAGTGGCGTTTTGCGTCGCCTGGGCAATCGCGGCGTCGGAAATATCTACTCCCAGAACCGACCTGGCGCCGGCGGTCGCCGCATGGATGGCGAAACTACCCACATGGCAAAAACAATCCAAAACCCGGCGGCCCGGGGCAAATGCGGCGGCGACCCGCCGGTTGGCCGACTGGTCCAAAAAATAACCTGTCTTTTGGCCTTCCAGCAAATTAACGTGAAACTGCAACCCGTTATCCCGAATCACCAAGTTTTCCGGGCAAGCGCCATAAATCAGGCCGGCCCGTTCCGGCAGGTCCTCCAATTTACGCGCCGGTTGGTCGCTCCGCTCAATAATACCAGCCGGTTGCGCCATCTCCACTATGAGCTTTAAGAGCAACTCCCGGTTCACTTCCATCCCCACTGTTAAAAACTGGACTACCAGATAGTCTTCAAACCGGTCCACTACCAATCCCGGCAGCAAGTCTCCTTCGCCATAAATCAACCGGTAGCAGCTCGCCTCCGATTTAACCCGGCGCCTGTAGGCCAACGCCTGTTGGAGCCGCCGCCGAAAAAAGGCGGCGTCAATCGTCTCCCGTTCCCGACTTAAGAACCGGACCGCAATCTGCGACGCCTGACTATAATAGCCGACACCCATAAACCGGCCCCGATTATCCAGGACTTCCACCAAGTCGCCGGACTTGACGTCCAGGCCGATTACGCCGATCTCACCCTGGTATACCCACGTATGCCCCGCCCGGACCCGTTTATCCCGTCCCGCTCGTAAAATAAGTTGCTGCATGATTCCTCCTCATCCGGCGGTTTGTTAATTTAGCCATAGGCTATTAGCTTTTAGTTTGATCAATTCTTTTAACCGAATCAAATCTTTTGCTTACAATTTCAACATCATCCGCAAAGATCCTTCGAGGCGACGCCCAAAATGATAACGTTGCCCGGCCCAAAATAGCACCGTTATCATGATTTTAAAAAAAATGCTTAATTATAAGCATTATCTCTTTTTGATCCATTTGTCAACAACTATTTCGAACCATACCTAACCCTTTATCTCATCGCTTGTTATTCACATTTTCAAACTGCAAAAGTTGAATTAACTATTAAAAGGCCAAAACAAAAGGGTGAAATTACCTTGGGACTATAGCCCCGCCGCAACTCACCCTGTTTTCGTGATTTGTCGTTCGTCGCTCGTCGCTCGGATTGCATGCCTTGTCATAATGTCTTTGATTTTACCTGATTAATGATTAATACCGTTATTTGGACCGATTAACCCTTTTTATGAAGCTGATCC
>JASFQO010000160.1:0-6085 GCA_050115405.1 Bacillota bacterium | reverse complement strand
GTTGGCTGGGTCTTATCGCCACGGACGGTTACCAATATGGCAGTTGCGCAAGCTACAACCTTACGAGCTGTGCTCTGAATGAAGACGGTAATATCCTTGCCATCGGGTGCGGTGACAGGCTTGGCTGTGTCTACTTATGTATTTTAAAGCGACCGGAACGGCTCGATACTTCCCATTGCGGAGCAGAATCGTTCAAAGCATTGCAGCAGCCGGTAGATTGTCAAGTACTTAATGCCCATTAAGAGAGGAAGAAACATATGAAACTCAGAGAAATTGAAATGTATCAAAAGCAATATGAAACCGAACTTTTCGACAGGGTTCTCCCCTTCTGGATGACGCATTCTCCCGATCCGGTTTATGGCGGAATATACAACTGCCTGGACAATGCCGGGAAAGTGTATTCCACAGACAAGAGCGTTTGGGCACAAGGGCGTACCGCCTGGATATTTCCCCATTTGTGCACTGTCTATGGAATACGACAGGAATGGCTGGATATTGCCAAAAGTTGCCTTGATTTTCTTGACAGTTGTTGTATTGACCAAACGGACGGAAGAATGTACTTTACCACCACCGGAGACGGTCTCCCCCTCCGCAAGCGTCGCTATCTCTTTAGCGAAATGTTTTATATTTTGGGAAATGCGGAATATTTTTCGGTAACTAAGGATCAAGAAACTTTAGAAAAGGCCAGACAATACTATGAATTTGTCTGGAATATTTATCAAAACCCAGCAGCGGATCCCTTTCAAATTACACCGAAATTTATCAGTTCGACCAGAAGTACCAAAGCACTGGCATATCCCATGATTCTGCTCAATGTTACAAGTATTATGCGCAGATGCGACCCGATTAATATCGACCTATACAACAAACGGTTAAAAGAAATCACCGCAGATATTATCGAAAATTTTTATAAGCCCGAATTACATTGTTTATTAGAAAGTGTAGGAATGGATGGGGCTTTTCATTCCACATATTCCGCCGGCCGGGTGGTAAACCCGGGGCACAGTATGGAAGCAGCCTGGTTTTTATTAAATGAATTCCGCTATTATCATGATAATGTGCTGTTGGAAATTTCCCAAAATATTTTTGATTGGTCCATAGATATTGGTTGGGATAAAGAGTACGGCGGAATTCTCTATTATACCGATATCCTGGGCTGTCCGCCGGAGCAATATGAGCATGACATGAAACTGTGGTGGCCGCACTGCGAGGCATTGATCGCTTCCCTCATGTTATACAGGTACACAGGGAAGCAAATATATGCTGATTGGTTTGAAACTATCGGCGCTTACTGTTTTGACGTTTTTTCCGATCCTCAGTCGGGTGACTGGTACGGATATCTTCGCCGCGATGGAAAACCTACCCAACCCGCCTGTAAAGGAAGCACTTATAAAAGCGGTTTTCATCTCATCAGAATGTTGTCGATGGTTGAGCGCATGCTGAATGAAATGTTGCGTGAACAGGAGACATCAGGACATTGATGTTACCAAAATTCTATTTGAATATTAATTGCATTTCGTTAAAATTGTAAAAGTGGGGGCAAAAGCGCATTCTGCTCTATGCGTCGCGGTAAAAGACGATTTAAAGTCAATGACCTCCCGGACAACTCGGCGATTAAAGCCAGGCCGTCAAGCCCGGCCTCCACTCGTCTGATTTCCAAGTCTTTTGTGGTCCGCAGTATTATCATAACCGATACATACCGGTATACCGCAGTAAGGGTCAGCAATCACTCGGGCTTCAATCCTAAAAACCTTTCGCAACACGTCAGATTTGATTGTCTCTAACGGACTTCCCGCAGCAATAATCGTCCCACCCCGCATCGCCACGATTTGATGCGAAAATCGGGCTGCCTGATTAATATCATGCAATACCATAACAATTGCACATTGCCGTTCCCGGTTTAACCGGGAAATAATTTTTAACATCTCCAACTGATGCGTCATGTCCAAATAGGTGGTTGGCTCATCCAACAATAAAATTTCCGTATCTTGCGCCAAAATCATTGCCAGCCAAACCCGTTGCCGTTCACCGCCGGATAAATTTTCCAGACAACGGCGGCGTAAATCTAACACTTGAGTCAATTCCATGGCACGGGCGATCACTTCCCGATCATCCGGAGATAAGCGGTCAGACTGACGACGATGGGGAAAGCGCCCAAAAGCGATTAATTCTTCCACTGTTAATTCCGGCGGCGCTGCCGGGTGCTGCGGCAAAAATGCCAAACTACGAGCGATTTGGCGGGTGGGGATTCTATGAAGTTCTTCCCCGTGCAAATAAACCTGACCATGTGTTGGTTTGATAATCCGTCCCAGGGCTTTGAGCAAGGTTGATTTACCGCAACCATTCGGCCCGATTATTGTGGTGATTTTCTCCGCGGCAATGGCCAGATCAAGTTTGTGTAGGATCGACGCTTTGCCATAGGAAACACATAATTGTTCTACCTGTAATATATTCATCCTTCCGACTTTTTCCCCTTCTATGCTTTAGCCTTAACCCAGAGATAAATAAAATAAGGTGCTCCAACTAGGGCAATCACCAGACCTGCCGCTATTTCAACCGAATAAAAAATGGTTCTCCCGATCAAATCTGCACCAATTACCAACAGCATACCCAAACCGGCGCAAACTGGTATTATCTGTTGATGCCGATGACTTGTCAATTCTCTGGCCAAATGCGGTGCCAGCAAACCGACAAAACCGATCCCCCCCGCCACGGAGACACAGACGCTTACCAAGCCGACACTGCTTAATACGAGAATTACTCTTTCCCGATCGACGGCGACTCCCAAACTTTTAACGCTGTTTTCCTCTAATTGAAATAAATCGAGTAACTCCCTCTTTCCGATGATCACCGGTATCAAACCGATCATCCAGGGCAAAACGGTTATAATTTGCTCCCAGTTGACATTGGAAACATTTCCGGCCATCCACAGCATTGCCGTTTGAAAATCCCCGGGACTCATCTTCAAGGTCAGGTAAATCGAAGCCGCTCTCAATCCGGAACCGATGGCAATTCCGCTTAACAACAGGCGTTCCGGGTCCAATTTCCCGTTTTGCCGGGAACAAAAAAAGCTACCGAGGGCCGCGCCCAACCCACCCAATAGACCGAACAACGGCATGATCATTCCTGACACTCTACCGGCTACAATGAGTTTTTCCTGAATCAAAATTAAATATATGACAATCCCGAACCCCGCTCCGGTATTAATGCCTAAAATCCCGGAATCGGCCAATCCGTTGCGGGTAATCCCCTGAATCACCGCACCTGCAATACCTAAGGTGATTCCCACTATCCCGGCTGCAATGATCCGGGGTAAACGGAGATCAAAAATCAACAACCGGGTTTGAGAGACCTCCCCGATATTGAACAGAGTTTTTAACAGTTCGCCAGTGGTTAACTTAAAGACGCCCTGAGTCAGGCTAACATAAACAACAAGCAAATTCAAAATTATTAAAGTCAGAAGTACGCTCCAATAACGTTTTTGACCGGTCATATCATCATCCAAAACGCTTTTTCCCTCGCTTTCCGGCCAAATAGAGGAAAAACGGCACGCCGGTCAAAGTGGTAATCACACCCACCGGTGTCTCAAATGGATAATTCAAAAAACGGCTGAGCACATCGGATAACCCCAAAAACACTCCGCCTATCACAGCAGCGCAGGGAATTCTCCACTTATAATCGGCCCCTACCAGAAAACGGGTAATATGCGGAATAATTAACCCTACAAAACCAATTTTACCCGCCAGGGCTATGGAAGTTCCGGTCAATACCAACACAGCGATGGCCGCGCTTGCTTTAATTATAATTGTTTTTTGACCTAAACTTATCGCTATCTCCTCACCTAGCGAAAGCAAGGTGACCTTCTTAGCAATCGCCAAAGCCGTCCCTAGTCCGGCCATTACGAACACCGCTGCCGTTTTTAAATGTTCCGGTCCGAGTTGGTGCAGCCGGGCATTGTACCAAAAACTGATATCCTGGGCAATCTGGTAATGGATCGCTAACACCGCTGAAACCCCGTTTAAAAAAGCTCCGGTGATACTACCCAAAATCGCCAAACGGAACGGGGCAAGTCCATTTGGCAACATGGAACCCAAACCCAATACTAGACTCGCCCCAAACGCTGAACCAAGAAACGAAAACATCATCTGCTCCCAACTCGAGCCATTTGGGCATAATATCATGTAAAGGGTGATTGCCAAAGTCGAACCATCGCTCACTCCCATTAAACCGGGAGCAGCCAGATAATTTCCGGTTATCCCCTGCATCAAAGTTCCGGAGACGGCCAGAGCGGCTCCAACCAATAGAGCCCCGATCACCCTTGGTAGTCGGGAATGAATTATAATTTGATGATTGATATTAGTCTGTTCAAAATGAACCAGCGCCGTTTGAACACTCTTCCAGTCCAGGGATTTAGCTCCGTAGCAGACCGACAACCCTACCGTTATCAGGATTAAAAGGGGTGAAAGGATTAAAATCCCATACGGAATCCATTTTTTAAAACTCATTTCTCTACTCGCTTTAGATAATTTTCAGAACAACTTCCCTGCTCATGGTGAGTTAAAAAACATTTAACCAAATCGCAACATATAGAATGTTGATTTAGGGAGATAGTTAGTTTAAACTAACTTTAGATTATTTTTAGCTACCCATTATTAATCATACCATTTTTAAAATAAACTTCTTTTAACGATATTACGGTCTTTATAATTATATTTTTTATTAAAAGAGGTGATCAAGAATGTTGGTTCATGACCACATCAGGAAAGTAATTGAAAAGTTTTATTTATGTACCCATCTTCCGATACGTTCTGTTGATTTTGATGGAGTTATCATCCATTCGGCAGGCTATTCCATAAAATGGAATAAACTTTTTGAAAATCGGCATACTTATAAACGAGCCAAAGAATTGATGTTGTCTGCTCAAGACATCCCTTTTATCACCATCACTTGCCAGGAATATATCCATTTTACCGTCTGCCAAATCTGCGGTCAAAATATTCAACGGGGATTTCATTTTATTGGTCCCTATGCCTCCCAACGTAAAGAGTCCACCGGAACTTTCGTTTACAAACCATCGTACTGTATCCCGTATTTGATTGATTTATTAAAGACGATTGCTGCCGATAGCAGCTATTTGAAAGAAAAAAGCAAATCCTTTAATGAACAGCCCTATAGCCTATACATTATAAAAGCGCTTGACTATATTGATGCCCATTATCACGAACCGATTACTTTGAAGGAAATCTCCCGGCATCTCAAGATCAGCAAATCCTATTTCTGCAATCTCTTAAAAAAAGAAACGGGAAAGACTTTTTCCCAGTTTCTCAACGAACTACGCATTGAAAAAAGTAAAAAAATGCTGATGGAAGATACTCTGCCGGTATTGGATATCGCCCTGGCCGTGGGTTTCAATAACCAAACCTATTATAACCTGGTCTTTAAAAAACTGATGCACCGGACGCCCTTAGAATTCCGACAGGCTCCCTTTGTTAACTTTTAAACTGAAATAAAAGACAAAATATTGATTACGATCTTTATAATCATCGAATACTACTTTGCAAACAACCACTCTAAGGCGGATGGAAATCGTTTACTGAAAAACAACCGGCGATGAACTGCCCCTCGATCAATAACCAGCTTACAATTTTCATCTGTAAAACCGTTGTTACGCAATATCTGATAGGCGTTTCTCGTCCGGGAAACCATCTCTTTTTGAATATTCGTTTTATTTGCACCCTCCATACTCCCGACATCCAGATAGATCTTCCTACCGATACACGCTAGCTGTCGCGTTTCCATAAACTTCATAAAACCTTCATACCAAAATGAGCCCGAAATCGAACCGATCCGTCCAAAGACGTCTGGATATAAATAGGCGGCGTAAAGTGCGATTAGCCCGCCGAGGGAAGAACCGGCAATTCCCGTAGTTTCAGGATAAGTAAGCGTATTATATTCACTATCAATATAGGGTTTCAACTTTTGCACCAAAAGCGAAAGGTAGTTGGCACCCTGACCGCCAAAATCATCGTGTTGATCGTACAACGCTCTCCCATACCAAGGGGTATATTCGCGGAAACGGTCTTTC
>JASFQO010000159.1:0-6115 GCA_050115405.1 Bacillota bacterium | reverse complement strand
TTTGGTTTTTTTTGACGGATAGTCGCCGTCGGTCTTTTTTTCCTCGTGATATTCCGCGTCAACGTTGATACTCCAGGTATCGTACAGCCGGTTGCCGGCCCGGATATTTTCGGAGGCGTACAGGCCGGTCATGATGGAATGGTCCATATTGTTATATTTGAAAAGTCCATACCGGCCAACCGGTTGCAAGTTGGAGAACTGACGCAGATATTTCGCCACTACGGCGAGGGATTCTTGATAGCCCAGATTATAAACAGGATAAGCTTTGGGGACACGGACGACAACGTAACCCTCAATGTCCGCTTTTTGGCAAATGCGGATTTTTTCCACCTCGGCGGCAGCCAGGGAAAACAGCTCTTCATCAGGCATTTCCCAGAGTTCGTCATGCTCGTTGCAGAAATATTCCAAGCCTAGTGAGGATTTTCTTGGGTCGGGGACCATCCGGGCGCTCCAGTTTTTAAAGTTTTGAATCCGGCCCAGTTTGACTTCGGGAGAGTGAATATAGATCCAGTTATCCGGAAAGATTTTTGCTTTATTGATGATGATGTCGACAGTGATCAGACTGCGATATTGTAGCTTTTGGGCGGCGGCCAAAACGGCCGGCGGAGCGGGCGGGTCGATCCCGGCGATTAATTCGGTGATGGGGATGCTGGAGATAAAATGGCTGCCGTCAATTAACCGGCGCTGGCCGTTGGGATCGCGGTAGACGACGCTTTTGACAGTAAAACCGACGTGATTGAGTTTGACGACTTCGCATTCAGACAAGCAGCGGGAAGCACCCGTTAATTCCGCTTTGGCTTTCATTTCGCTGTACATCATCCCCGGCCCGAAAACAGGATAGTCGAATTCATCGATCAAGGTCTTGATGTTACTGTTTTTCGGTTTGAAGAGGGCGTTATAGATAGCGCTGGAAAGCGATAATCCCTTGATGCGTTGCGCGGCCCATTCGGCTTGAATGGAACTGCAGGGGATGCCCCATACTTTTTCGGTATAGGTTTTAAAGAACATTGTAAATAATTTTTTACCAAACCGGTTGGAAACCCATTGTTCAAAGGTGTCCTCTGGACGGCTGGGAAACATTTTGGCTTTGAGATAGCTGCCAATAATGACTAAAGTGGCGCCAATTCCTACCCCGAAGAGGGCATTCAGCGGGGTTAGCGGATAATTGAAAAATTTATTGCGATAATAAATTCGGGATAAACGGGGGGTTTTTTGAAAATTGGCAGCGAGGACCTCCCGCCAGAGCGCCTCAACCTCCGGAAATTTGGTAAAGAAGCGGTGCCCGCCCAAGTCGAAATAAAAATCCTTATAGATGATTGTTTTGCTGATCCCGCCGACTTGACGGTCTTTTTCCAAAACGAGGTTGGCGACTCCGTTTTTCGCTAAGTCGTAGGCAGCCGCCAGACCGGCCGGCCCGCCCCCCAGAATGATCACTTGGGACATAATCGGATTCACCTCAATATAATCTTATAGATACTATAGCATTAATTGCTCATAAATAGGCGTAATGTATATTATTAGTTCTGACATTTTTTGGTAAATCCTGCAAAATAAATAATTTTTAAAAAATGAAAATGGCCTTTTTATTTAAGGCCGATTGAAATGACCGGTTTTCACCTCGAACCGACTGCCGTTAATAAAAAGTTGAACAAGATCACCAGCAAATTAACTGTGATCAGGATCACGACCAGGACCAGCAGGATTTGTTTATTTAAGGTGGAAAAGGCGGATCTTTTTCGAATAGTGGTATTGAAGGGCGTGAACCGGTTTTTGGTAATCATTTGTTGTTCTCCTTATTTTTATTTTATGATAACATAGTTCAGGCGTTAAATAAAGAATATCCCGACAATAATCGCAAAAGGATTTTAGCAGTATTTTTCGAAAAATATTTAATACTTAATAAGGAGGATGGCGCGACGTTATGAAAACGACAATTAAGTTTCGCGTACGGTATCAGGAAACCGACCGAATGGGAGTGGTCCATCATTCGGTCTATTATATCTGGTACGAAATGGGCCGGACCGAATGGTTGCGGGAACGAGGCCTTTCCTATACCGAATGTGAAGCGCAGGGCTGGTTGTTGCCGGTGGTTGAGAGCGGGACCAAGTATCTCCATTCGGCGACCTATGATGATGAGCTTGAAGTACAAACAATTTACCGGCCTAATAAGGGGATTACGTTTGAATTTGAATATATAGTCCGTAATTTGGCCGACGGAGTTGTTTTAGCAACCGGTTTTACCAAGCATGTCTGTGTGAACCGTCAAGCGAAGGTCGATAAAATGGCGACCAGGCAATTGCGAGCCAAGCTTGGTTAAAGTTATTAGCATGAAAGTTGCGGGGAAAATGAGCGACGTGTTTTTGACCCTAACACCGTCTGCTTCGAGAGGACATATCATGTATCAGAAAAGCAATATAGGAAGTCGCCGGAAAACGATGCAAAGAGCCGCCGGATTTGGCTTGGCTTAGTTAAGGTGAAAATTGCCGTCAGGCAATTTACACTCACTGTCTGGCAAGGCATGGACGTTAGGGTGAAAATACGTCAGTAGTTACACTTAAGGAGTGTGTGGCTGGCGCAGCCAGACATGAACGTTAAGCTTTAGTTGTGCCGGGACAATTCTGCTTATTTCGGCGGGTTTCCGGCAGAAGGAGGAAGGGTATGGGATCATTAATGAACGGACCCCTTCCTGAGCCTTTAGAACGTTTGAGTCCCCGGGAAAAGGAGATTTTACCTTTGGTAGCTCAGGGTTTAGATAATAAACAAATTGGCAAACAACTTTTTATTAGTGAAAAAACTGCTAAAAACTATATTACCAGTATTCGCAAGAAACTTGAGTTGGCCAACCGGACGCAAATTGCTTTATATGCGCTTAGGAATGGATTGATTGAATTAACCCCTTCGGAAAAACAGGAATAATTAATGGGCCGCAAGGCCTTTTTTTGACGTAAACCCATTTTACCCAAACTTTCCTAAAGGAAGTTCAAAGCCAGCCTAGAAATGTTAGGGTGAAAATAGGCGCGAGGCGCGAGTAAAACTTATTTTCATTGACTTCCAGGCTTTCAAACTTCCAGCCTCCAGCCTCTAATTTCCAGCTTCCGGTTTCCAGCAAAGCATGGAAACCATTTTAGGGAAGGCGGTAGCATAGGTTGCAATTTATTAAAAAGGTATCATTGAGGACTTTGCTGACTTTTAGTTTGGCGGGCTCATTGACAGTATGTTTGGTAGTATGTGCGGCGAAACCGGCGCGGGCGGCATCCGACCCTAATTACCGGGCGCCGGGAGCAACCGGTTTCGGACCTCCCAAAACAGGCAGGGAAGAGTGTCTGGTAGCGGAAGCGCTGGCAATGTTGCGTCTGATTAATCAGGAAAGGGCGCAACGATGTCTGCCGCAATTGGAATGGGACCCGGAATTAACTGCGCTGGCTAAGGACAAAAGCCGGGATATGGTCTGTTATCACTATTTTGGCCACCTGTCGGAACGGTTGGGTTCACTCTACAACCAATTGAGGCGCAAAGGCATTATTTATCGGGTAGCGGGGGAAAACTTGGTGGGCGCTCCCGGGTATCGGCGGGCGCAGCAAAGTCTGATGGCGAGTCCGGCCCATCGCGGTAATATTTTGAATCGCGATTTTACCAAGATTGGAATTGGAGTGGCCGCCGGGGGAGCATACCGAAAGATTTTTACGCAAATTTTTATTGACTAAAAAAACTTGTAAAGAAACCTGTAAAAACCCCAAGGTGAGATTTTGCAGGTTTTTTCTTCAGTACGAAATCATTTTTCTCTCAAGGTAGATAGTTCGGGTACAACTAGAAATGCAGATGCATATGATGTGGTATCAAGAAAAAAGGAGGGATACTTAATGTCCGTTAAAACTAGTGTTGGAGCTTCCAGCTTGGTTGAAGTTTTAGACCGAATATTAGATAAAGGGATTGTAATCGATATCTTTGCGATCGTATCCTTAGTTGGCATTGAATTATTAACCATTGAGGCCAGAATCGTCATCGCTTCGGTAGAAACTTGGTTGTGTTACGCCAGAGCGGTTGGTCTCTTGGAACACCATCGGGAGGCTGCCTAAGTCGACTGTCAGATAATGGGGAATGGTTTCCATTCCCCATCATTTGCCATAAGAGGGCGATGGACGCAGTTGCGGCGTGTCTTTGACCTTTTTGGTTTCATTGGCTCACAGTCTGATGCCCGCAGTGGAGGCAGGCGCGTTATAGCAGCGGTTTAATTAATAGTTGGGTAAGGGATAGTTAATCTGTCCCCGTAATTATTTAATAAAGGGGATGGTAATTCAATGGGACTGCAACAACTGGAAAAGAACATTATTATGACTTCCTTTTTGAAAGAAATTATGGACCGGGCCAAGACTTATCTTAAGGCAAAATTGCCGGTACATTTAACCGGTCCGGCCGGTACCGGCAAGACGACTTTAGCTGTGAAAATAGCCCAAAGTTGGGGGCGACCTTACTATTTTATCCAAGGGGATCAAACTATCAATCGCCAAGATTTAATCGGAGGCTTGTTTGGTTACTCCCAAAAAATTATTGAAGATAATTTTATTCCAACCGTCAGCAAATTTGAACAACGATTAACCCCGATTTGGGTTGATAATCCGGTGGCCATCGCCTGCCGTAATGGCGGGACCTTGATTTATGACGAATTCACCCGGGCCCGTGCCGCGACCAACAATGTCTTACTGGGAATATTGTCGGAAGCGCTATTTATCACTTCGGATCATGATGGAAAACTGACCTTGGAGAACGTACATCCTGATTTTTCTTTGATTTTAACCAGTAACCCTCAGGAATATGTGGGCGTCAATAAGGCCCAAAATGCTTTATATGACCGGATGATCACTATTGAACTTTCGAAATTCGATGAGGATACCGAAACGGCGATCACTGCCAAACAGAGTGGTCTGCATTATGATCAGGCGCAAAAGATTGTCCGTTTTGTCAGGGAAATTAGTTCCCGGTTCCGAATAAAACATTCTTCGGTACGTTGCTCAATTATGATGGGCAAGGTTTATGCGATTTGTGGCTTGAATGGCGGCCAGATAGATCAATTTCTCCGTTGCGGTTGTGACATTATAGGGGTCAATGAAGTTACACCGGAATTGCTTCACGAGGTTTGGAAGGCAATCCGAACAAGCTAACATTATACTGGAAGCTGGAAACTAGAGGCTGGAAGCTGGAAATCGACGCCTTATTCCATTGCCAAAGATAAATGGTTTGATCCGGCCTCCGGCTTTCGGCCTCAAATATCAGGAAGGCCCTAAGACTTAGGGTGAAAATCAGTTAACAGTTGACAGTGGAAGTTTAAACCAATTTTCATTTCTTTATTTGCGCCTGAAGTGGAGCGGAAGGCATGTTCGTTAGGGTGAAAATTCGTCGGAAGTTACACTCACAGTCTTGTGCTCGGCGCAGCCAGACAGGAACGTTCGAGTGTAACTTACTTAAAGTTTTAGAAGCGAGATGATTAAATGGAGTCAAAACAAAACGCTTATCTGTATGGTATTACTACCTTGCAAATTGGTAAGGTTGACTGCGATGGGGTCGGGACTCCTGCCCAAAAGGCGCATTTAGTCCCGATTGGCGGCGTCGGGGTGATTTTATCTTATCTAAGTTCGGAATTTGAAGTGAATATTGATGACGCGGTTCGGCATATGCGGGTTTTAGAAAATGTAATGGACCGGACTACGGTTTTACCGATCCGCTTTGGGACATTAACGGGATCAATGGCGGAACTGAAAAAAGTGATTTTGCGTAATGAATTGGCTATTAAAAAGGAACTGGCCCGCTTGAAAAATAAATATGAAGTTGGTATCAAAGGTTATTGGCGTCAAGAAAAAGTCATCGCCGAATTACGCCAACAAAAAGGCTTTGCCTCCCTGCTGGAAGAGGCGAAGCAGAGCCGTGAGGCCGGTATGACGCTGGGGCAAAGGGTGGAAGCGATTGTCAATGAGTGGCGGGCTAACTTTGCCGCCAAGTATCACCAGGAATTATCCGGAATAGCTACGGAGAGTCTGCTTGGCGAGGCCGGAAGCGTGGAGATGATCTATAACGGTTCGTTTTTAGTAAAACCGGAACAGGATCAGCAATTAAAAGAGCG
>JASFQO010000158.1:0-6125 GCA_050115405.1 Bacillota bacterium | reverse complement strand
AACCGCATGGGACGCTTGGCTTTTTTGCCTAAAAAACGGCTGAAGTTCCAAGTCCGGTTGGCATAATGGACGACCCGAAAGCGAGGGCGGATAATTTCCAACTTCCGCAAGACCGTCTCCGGATTTTTAACATTACGAAACAATTGCCAAAAGTCCGTAGAAATCAATAAGCGGTCCGCCTTAACCATCAGGGCGCCGCCTTGTTTTTCGACAATCGCCACTTCCGAAGCTTCGAAACGGCCGCCGCCGACCCAACGGACCTTTTTGACGTTACAATTAAGCTCGTATTGATTTAAGTAATGTTGTATTTTACTGCCGACCGCTTTGGTCAAAACCGTTTCTCCCAGTAAAATCACGGGTAAACTATATATCAAAAGAGCGACCGCCAATATTCCGGCCGATCCGATTAACAGCTTCCTGGAAACACCCAAATTCACCGTTTTAAGCCTCCTTCGTCACTATCTTTTATTATATCGGCATTTTTCAGCCATGTAATAATATTAAATCGAATTTCAGATTAAAAATATTTTAAGAATAATTTTCCACCCATATAATTCTATAGTATGTAAAATATTCCATTTACGAGCTGCTGTCAAGTACCTTTTCACTGTTTTTCAATAAAAATTTTTTACCAAACATTTACCGGTCAATTATCCCTCTCCTTGAGAGCCGGACCCGGGGGGTCAAGTCTAAATGCCAAACCGTTCCAACCCAAATCCAACAGATCGATCAGGCCGCCAAATAAAGTCCCCTTGCTTTTGAAATATTTGCCAAGCGCGGTTTTAAAAAAATTACTCTTACGGTCAATCTTTTCGATAGCCGCAAGGTAAAATCCTTTTTCCCCAAAAACCTCCAAGGCTTTTTTCAAAATTAATTCTTTCGCGCCCCTTTCCCCGGCTTAAATTACTTAAAGTAATCTTACCGCCAATAACCGCCGTAACATACTGAAATTCACTAAAAAGCCTTATTCGCCGGATAAAAAAACATCGTCTAATCGGCAGGAAAATTATGGAACTTAGAGAATATCTAAATTACTGTAAGTATTTCCCAAGATTGCTTTTTTATAAAAACGATCATGTTACTAACATATTTTTAAGTTAATTATATTACATTTAAATATTATTGTTTAAATTTACCTATATTGTTTTAAACTATTTGTTTTAAACGTCACTTCAATAAAGAGGAGCCGATCAAAGATGAAAAAAAAGAATTTCTTCCCGTTCATTGTCGTACTGAGTCTCTTATTTATCCTGGTACCGGGCATCTTCGGAAAATCACCCCAATTAATTAATTTGGACTTTAAAAACACCGATGTCAAGGATGTCTTAAGGACCTTGGCCAAACAAACCGGCGTCAGCATCGTCGTCGCGGACGATACCGCCGGCAAGGTAACCATTCATTTGACCAAGGTAACTTTAGCGGAAGCGCTTGAGGTAGTCTCCAAAAATTATAAACTTAATTGTGTCAAATCCAAAAATGTCTATTATATTGCGCCAATCGAAAATACCCTGTTAAATGTGGAATTTAAGGACGGCTTTCTGTCTGTCGAAGCCCGGGATGTCAATATCAAGAAGCTCTATGAAGAAATTTGCCAAAAAAGCGGCATCAATCTGGTGCCCGCGCCTGACTTGAAGGGGAAAGTAAACGTCTTGATCAACCGTTCCCTATTGGCTGACGCGATTAAAACCTTATTAACCCAAACCAATTGTATAGCGGAAAAAATTGGCAAGAACAGCTATATCAGACGTAAAACCACACAACCTTACAACTTCACGGTTATTTACGAAAAAAATTTATTGACTGTCGACGCCAAAGAAGTTCCCATCCCGGTATTGGCCCGGGCGATCACGGAGAAGACCGGTATTTCGATAATCCCGGAAAAAGACGTGAATGATAACGCTACCATCTATTTTCAAGACCTGCCGTTTGACGAAGGGATGGAGGCGCTGTGCCAGGCCAATAATTTCAAATATTATAAAGAAGCCCAGTCGCGACGGATTGCCAAAAAAAACGGTACCTACCGGATTACTTATAAAAACAGTCTCTTGTCCGTCGATGCCGATGATGTGGAAATTAGCGAAATATTTAGCGACATTTCCCGTCAGACCAGTATCAATATTATGCTCGAACAGGATATCAAAGGCAAAGTCACGGCTCACTTTCAGGCGTTGCCCATGTTTCAGGGCCTGATGACGCTGGTTGAAAACCAGGGCTGGTATATTGAAAAACAATCCAATTGCTATTTTGTAAAAAAAGCCGGCCCGGAAAATAAAGACGCGCGCATCATCTATAATCCCGACACCAAACTGTTCAACCTTGACATCCGCAATGGCTCTCTGGCAGCCATTATTAATGAAATGGCCTATAAAGCCGGCGTCAATATGGTAGTCCTCAACCAAGTCAATTGGACGGTCAGTAATGTCCGGCTACGTAATCTGACGCTCAATCAAGTTTTAGATAACCTGTTTAAAGGGACGGTTTTTACTTATAAAGTCTCCAATGGCATTTATCTGGTCGGCGACGGTCTGTTATCCCGCACGGAAAACGCTGATTTCTCCGAAGTTAAAACCTACCGGATGAAATATATCAAGGCGGATCAAGTATTAAATTCGTTACCGCCCGTTTTTCCACGCCAAAGCTTTATGCGACTGCCCAACAAAAATACCCTGGTGCTTTCGGCGCCCCCAAAGGTTCAAACCCGGTTCAGCGATTACCTTAAACAGGTAGATATAGAAGCTATCCAGGAACGGACCGAAATGATCCGGATTAAATACTTAAAAGCGGAAGACGTTTTAAAAATGATTCCGTCAACCATTCCCAAAAACACCATCTCCCTGATCAAAGAGAGTAACGCCCTGGTGATCAACTCTATTCCCAGCACCATCGCCCAGGTCAAAAATTACATTGAGACGATCGACCAGGTCACACCGTTAATTGTGTTTGACATTTCGGTCCTGCAGGTTACCGGAAGCAACGGGTTTAATTTTAGCGGGCCCTCGGGTCAAATCAAATTGCCGAATGATAATCTGCTAAACATTGCTACCGGCGACGGAATAATCTCATACATCCAACCGGGGGAATCCAATTCAAGCAAAGATACGACACTTAATGCCATTACGGCCCTGGCTAAAAAAGGCAAAGCAAAAGTCATCGCCAATCCGACCATTACGACTCTGGCGGGTTATCCGGCCAGCTTCAATGTTTCCCAAAACGTCAGTAAAAATGTAGCTACCGCTACAGCATCCGATGGCTCGTCCACCAGCAAGTCCGTTAAGGAGTTCAAGTCGGGGTTGTTCTTTGAAATTGTGCCGTGGGTCTCGCCAAACAAAACCATTACCATGGAGATCAAACCCAAGATCACCGAATTTGTGGATACTGCCGCTTCCGAAGATGATTTGCCGACCATTAACGAACGCTCCAGCGAGACGACGATCCGGGTGACCGACGGGGAAACCTTCGTGATCAGCGGCTTAAAAAAGAGCACCGTCAGCAAGAGCCGTAAAAAAATACCCATCCTGGGCGATATCCCGTTGCTCGGCTATCTTTTCCGCAGTATCAGCAACTCCACAAATGAAGACGAATATGTGATTGTCATTACCCCCACCCTGGTTTTCAACACTGACGATAAGGCCAAGGTGGACCAACGGGTCAAACAGGTACATGAAAAAACTTTCAATGACGAACTCAACAAACTGCTGGAAAACGGGTCAATTGACAGTAACATTAGCAAGGCGAAATCAAAGTCCAGGGAAAAAGCGAAGATCAGGAGCAAAAACAGGGCGCTGACACCGGTCACGCCTCAACCGAGCATACTGGAACCGAGCATATTGCAACCGAGCATACTGCAACCGAGCATACTGCAACCGGATGTAGAGTTAATGCCCACGCCGGCGCCCGAGCTGAAACGCGCGCCCGAATACCGGCGGGGACGGTTTAATTAACCCATCAAAGGCGATGATTGCAAAATCATCGCCTTTTTTCGTCGTCCGTCGTCTCTAGTGAGCGACAAAACATGTGTTTAATTTTTAACTTAACTTTCGCACCTTGAAAAAGTGAATAACAAGGCCAGATTCAAAATAGTTGTTGCAAATGAATCGAAAAGTTTATGGTTAATAAATTAATATTGAACAAAACTCCATCCGGTAGGAGTATTTTTTAAAATTATGACAATTAAAACTCTACTTTGTTACAATACAGTCGGCGCTAATATCAAGCCTGCCTTCTTTTAATTCATAACGAAAAATTATAACTCTAATAGCTTCATTCGAGTGGTAAGTATATGGAGTATTTTAAGACTTCCAGAGGCTTTGCTTGCGTCTTCGGTGAGCCGGGTTCCGGCAAAACCACCAGTCTACGCGCGATTACCACCGCTCTCAATTCTCAGCTTTTTAAAGTCGTCTATCTGCCGCTTTCTTCGGTCACCGTCCAGGATTTCTATCGTCATTTAGCCATTGGCCTCGGTCTTGAACCCCGTTTCCGAAAAGTGGACTTGTTTCACCAGATCCAGGAGCAGATTGCCAAATCTTTTCTACAGAAAAATTTGACCACTTTCATCATCATCGACGAGGCCCAGTTTGTCCAGCACGGCATTTTGCACGATTTAAGGCTGCTTTTTAACTTTCAGATGGACTCCAAAAACTTTACCATGGTGCTTTTAATGGGGCAGCCTTTGCTCCTTAATCAGTTGTCCCTTCAGATTCACCTCCCGCTGCGGCAAAGAATCGCCATTCATTATGCTTTTAAAGGATTGACCAAAGATGAATTGCAACCCTATCTCGTAGCTTTATTTAAGGCTGCCGGAGTGGCTGATCCTATTTTTACTCCCGATGCCGTTGAAGCACTGTTTCAACGGGTTTCTAAAAAAGGGTGAGGCGGGATCTTTTGGGGTCTCGCTTCTATTTTTCCCTTTGGAGAACCAATGCGTTAAATCCCGGTTTTATTTATTCTGACTTTAACCCTTCGCTTTCGGATTATTACTGATTGATTTCGCTGTTTTTTAGCCCTATTTATTGTGATTTTTTCCTGATCATTTATTTTGACGAATAACACTACCGAGTGCGTAGCGGACTTTCACCGCCAAGTTATCGCCCATGCCGGGCGCACTAAAAAAAGCCCTGATTTCAAGGCTTTCAATGATTTCGCTTTTTATGCAAGTGTCAAAGACCCGTCTTTTCGCAGCAGCATCCCAATGACAATTATTACAAAATTCGCAAAGGTGGAATTTCTCTTGAAACATGATCAAAATTGGGTTAAAATGTTATCAATGAGCTTATACATGGTATCTGTTCTTATCCTGTTCGTAAATATGGTCGATCAGCCTATATTTACCATCTTTTAGGAAAGAAGGCTACCGGTTAAGCTCATTTTTTATTTATTGTTAACTAAGAAGTTTCAACTCTCAAGATACTATCTTGACGACTATTAATTTCTATGATATTATTTAAGTAGTTAATTAATTACTTAAATACCGGCTCGGAAGCGTCAGTTGTGAAAGGAGGGGTTTTTGCATAGTTTTTGAAGAAATTAATACAAAGATTAAAACGAGTCGAAGAAGTACCCCTGACTCATCGGAGGTTTACACCATGAAAAATTTTAAACACACAATCCATCAATATGTCTGGATCTTCCTGATCGCCTTTTTAGGCCTGGGGATCATTTATCCCCGCATCGGAGCGGTGGCGTTGATCTGTATGTTAGCGCCGGTATTCGTAGCTTTTTTTAAGGGAAGAGCCTGGTGCGGGACGTATTGTCCCCGGGGCAGTTTTAATGATGTCATTTTGGCCAAATTTTCCTTCAAAGGTAAAGTACCGACATTATTGCGAAGCACTTGGTTCCGGCTTACTTTTTTAGTGTTGCTGATGAGTGCGTTTGCCATTCAGTTAACTTTAGCTTGGGGCGACCCGGTGGCAACCGGCCGAGTCTTTCTGCGGATGATTATCATCACCACCTTGATCACGCTGATTCTCGGGTTCATTTATCAACCGCGGACCTGGTGTCAGATCTGTCCCATGGGGACAATAGCGCATTATGTGACCAAATGGCGTTCCCAGACCACCAGACCCAGCCAGATTACCTTTAATCAGGCCGCCTGTGTCGGCTGTAAAATCTGTACCAAGAACTGCCCG
>JASFQO010000157.1:0-6140 GCA_050115405.1 Bacillota bacterium | reverse complement strand
AGAGGCTTCTCTTACCAAAACGGCTGTGGAGATATCCCCCGGATCAACTTCCCGCGCCGGAAAAATATCGGCCAGTACGCAAATATCCGCCTCTTGAAAGGCTTGCGCAAATTCGGGGAGTAGAAATTTAGTCCGGCTGAACAAATGCGGTTGAAAGACACACCAAATACGCCCCGGAAAAAAATGACGCGCCGCAGCCAAAGTGTTACGCACCGCCGAAGGATGATGGGCATAATCGTCAACCACCAAAACTCCCTGCCGTTCGCCTTTAATTTCAAAGCGATGCTGTACTCCGGTAAAATCAGCCAAGGTAGCATAAATGGTCTCCAAATCAATTCCCAATTCATAAGCAATGGCGACCGCTCCAACCGCATTTTGCAGATTATGCCTTCCGGGAACCCGCAGGCGCAACTCGCCTTGCGATTGGCCGTGATAATAAAGCCTCGCTTTAATCCCGAGCGGGGCCACCGGTTCAATTGCGGTAATATACCAATCAAAGCGCGGTTGATAGCCAAAAGTCACAAATTTACCGGCGCAGGAACTACCAAGAGCCAAAGCATTGGGATCGTCTCCCCAGACAAATAAGGCGCCATCCGCCGGTAAAAGCCGCGCAAAATCCGTAAAAGTGGCGACAACCTCACGCAGCGACGGATAACAGTCGGGATGGTCCCAGTCAATGTTGGTAATCAAGCCATAAGTCGGCCGCAACTGTAAAAAAGCTTTCCGGAACTCATCGGCCTCAACCATCATATACTCCGATTTACCGGTCCGATGGTTACCGTTAAAAGCGTTCAATTCTCCCCCGATCAACACTGTAGGATCCAATCCGCCCCGCGTCAATAACAAAGCGGTCATCGCCGCGGTCGTGGTTTTCCCGTGGGTGCCTGCAATCGCAATCCCTGTGGCAAATTCCCGCATCAAGCGGCCTAATAATTCCGCTCCTTCCAATACCGGGATCCCGCGCTCTCGGGCCGCAAGCACTTCCGGATTTTTCAGACCAACCGCATTAGTATAGACAACCAAATCCGCCCCCTCGACATAGGCGGCTTGATGCCCGATCCGGACCGTTATTCCTTCGGCAACCAGTTTTTCCGTCTCTTTTGATTGTTTAGAGTCCGATCCGGTTATTTGATAACCCCGATCTTTATATAATCTCGCCAACCCTCGCAAACGCGCCCCGCCAATTCCCACAAAATGAAGGTGTTTCATCTTTTGCCGGTCTCCTTTTATTCCGGTACATTGTTAAATCTGACGCTATTAAAGCAAGCCGGCCCGGAGCCGCAGGTATCCAAAAGCCTTTTAATAGATTAAGATTTAGCCCTGTACTAGTATGTAGTATTTAATAAATTAAACGCTTTACTATTATAACATATTTCCAGCCTAAACTTTGCTAAAAATTAACAAAGTTTATTAAATAATAATTTCCGGCCTCATTACACAAACTAACGCCGGGTAATGCCGGAAAAATGCAATATTACCCAAATACCGGTAACTCAGCATATTCCGGCATTTCCGACAGGGGGTGTGGCATGAGTCACAAAAACAGTATCGTTTCGGAACGGGTGAAATATGAAATTGCCCAGGAACTCGGTTTTGCCGACCGGATCAATATCCAAAACGGTAATTTTGACTACAGCAACATCACCACCCGCGAAGCCGGATTAATCGTCCGCCGTTTGCTTGAGAAAGCGGAGGAAGCAATGACCCGGCAAGGTTAGGAGCAATCCTAACCTTTTTTGGATCTCTGGGACTTCCCCTGACTTAATTAACCGCGCGCCGCGGGCCGAAATAGTTTCCCTTGATTAATTGTCAAATATTTAATAACGTCTCCGGCAGGTATTTTATTGGCCGGTGCGGAAACATCTTGATTACACGTAACTGTTCCGGACTATAGATTTTAAGATTGCACACTCTATTGGAGGTCTCGCAATGCAATTCGGCTTTCGTTTGATCACCACTGTTATATTACTAATTATAACCGTAACTTCGGCGACAGCCAAGCCAATCCCTGCAGTCAATTCCGGCGATCAAAATATAACCGACCTCTCCAATCGTTTGAATTCTTTGACCTCTTACTGGGACCGTTTTCAAATCGGCGGCGAGTTAACTTTCAAAGCCGGCAGCCGATATCAACAAGCGCGGCGCAACTTGGAACAGTTAAACTTTACCCAACAGTTGGATTTATACTTCAACGCCATGATTGACAGTCAACTCGGGACTGCAATCAAATTAACCCATTATGGCTGCTGGGGTGAATATAGCAATACTCCGATGAACAGTTCGCTGAAATTGGATGAAGCCTACCTGAGTTGGAATGCTCCTTCGTTCCTTGCTTATCTGGGACGCTTTCACTTCTCCTTAAATCAATTGGGCCTGGTTTCCGACTTTACGACCAACGCCGCCGAAGGCGCTGCTTTTCAAAGGGTATATCGCAATTTTCATGTAATCGGCCTGTATTCGCGAGTCTATACGCTCCGTGAAGCGGCAACCGGCAACGTCGCCTCCGCCGAAGACTATTGGGCGGCCCGTTGGGGCTGGTCCAACCGGAATCATGTTGTGGGACTGAATCTCGTCCCGGACGGAATTGCGGGAGAGACTGATTTCAGTATTGACTGGTCAACTGCCTGGTCCGACGGAAAATTTGCCATTGAAGCCGCCTGGCACTCCTTCGACTCTGCCGGTGCCCAATTATCGGTAACCCGGGTGCCGGGTATTTTGGCCAGTTTCAGCAAAGTTTATGGCCATACCGGTTATTTCCAAATTAAAGCCGGTTACTTCGCCCCCGATTTTCAACCTCAATATTCAAGTTTGGCCCATATTTCCGGGGACAATCGTGAATGGTTTATTCCCAACTCCCGGGGAATCGAAGCCCTGGTCACAAAGGAGATTAAACCGGGCTGGAATTGGGAGAACCGGCTGATAGTCTTTCAACCGGTAAACGAATATGGTTCCCCCAAGTTAAATTACAGGTTCGCCACTACTGTCATCAGGAATTTTTCTCCGGTCAACCAGTTACAATTGGGAATTGACCGTAAGTCAGATTACGCCGGGGTCGACGGTTCGCAATTGGTTGTCTCCTGGAATCTGCGGTTTTAACTATTTGCATTTTAAATTTTAGTCCCCAAAACCACTAAAATAATTCCCAAGCTCAAGAGTCCCACCTTGAGCATTGATACTTTCACAGCAATGGCTGCTATTCCCAAGGCGCTTACTAAAATAAAGATCACCGGTCCGCAAAGACCCAGTAAAGCGTTTAAGCGTAGCGCCAAATCAATCCGGCCTAACCGGACGATCAATACTGCGGTCAGGATCTCCAGCAAACCGGAGACCACTCTGAGCAGCGCCATATGTTTGATTACATTTTGTTCCATTTGGTTACGCCTCCTCTCAACCCGGCGTCTACTGTTTTCCCAATCCCAAAATATTAAACAATAGCGCCGTAACCCCGGCCGCAGCCAGAGGGCCAACCGGGATTCCTTTTAACAAGGAAACTCCAAAGACCGTCCCAATCACCAGCCCCACTACAACTTCCGGCTGCGCCTGCATTAAAAGCAAGCCTTGCCCGCACAAGTAGGCTGCAGTTACTCCTCCGAACATCGCCAACCACCCTCGTAAGGTTTGAAAGGTCAGCCAGATATCCTTAACCCCGACACGATCCACAGCAAAAGGAACCAAAACCGCTATCAATAAAAAAAGCAAACCCAAGTCCAGGGCACGCCTTTCACAAATCAGCAGTACCGCTTGTAATTTAACCAACTTTAAGACCAGAAGACTCCCCGCTCCGGCAGCCACCAAATTATTGTTAAAGATCAGTCCCATAACCAAAATCACCAGCAACAACAGGTTATCCTGGATCATCCGTTTCACTCCTGATATTGATGTTAACTCAAATAATCTAGTCCGGTATATCGATTCCTTATGGCTTTACTAATTATTCATATTCCGCAAACGAATCATTCATGACCCTGCTGATCCCGGGACAATCACATTAGGGTGAAAAATCAGTTGGCATATGGATAGTGGACAGTGCGGCTTTTCACGGCGCATCAGCCAATTCGGCAAACTCGCCACCTTTTTTCAGCGCTTCCAGATGGCTTCGTTATACCTGCCCCTGAATAGGCACAGGAAATAATCGCGGAGACTGGAGGCTTTTGTCACATTTAGACAACATTTGACATACCATAGTTTCAAGGAGTGATGCTTCAGATGACGCTTTGGGACCTACTTAACCCACCCTCCAAGGATCGTAATCCCAAGCCCCGTACTACCGGAATTACCATGATCATCGACAAGGGCTTATCCTTAAGTGACACCCGGAACCTTCTTAAACTGAACGCCGGTTTTATCGACCTGATTAAATTGGCTTTTGGCACTCTCTGCCTTTATGAACCGCAAACGCTCGCCGCCAAAATTAATTTGGTTAAAAAGCACGGCATCGGGCTCTATCCGGGCGGCACCTTTTGGGAGCTGGCCTATTGGCGTCATAAAACGACCGACCTGTATCCCCGGCTCCGTGATTTAGGTTTTGAATGGCTGGAAATTTCCGACGGTACGCTTACCATCAGCCCCCAAGAACGCCGCGCCTTGATCGGAGAAGCCCGGCAATCCGGTTTTCAAGTAATTACCGAAGTAGGTAAAAAAGAAGCCGCCGCCCAATTATCCCGGGAGGCAATCGCGCAACAAGTCCAAATGGACTTAGCGGACGGCGCCGCGTGGGTAATTATTGAAGCGCGGGAATCCGGCGCCGGCATTGGCATCTATAACCAACAGGGGCAACTGCAAAAGGAAATGATCGCTTTTTTAGGAGACTGTTTACCGCTGCTTCAGGTTATTTGGGAAGCGCCCTTAAAGCAACAACAAGCGGAACTGATCACCATTTTCGGCCCCAATGTCAATCTCGGGAATATTCCTCCGACCGAGGCCATGGCCTTGGAAGCTTTACGCCTGGGATTACGCAGCGATACCTGGAAACAAACTTTACACAAATAAAAAACCGGCAGCCGCCGGCTTTATTTACTTTATGATCATTTGCGCTTACCGTTTCCGGTCATTTTACCGCTTTAGGTTCATTACTTGGTTCGTCGTCCGTTCCCTGCTTTGCTTCCAGTAGAGAACGGTCAAATTCCCGGAAAGAATCAATTACAGCCATTTTGGCGGGTTGCGGCGGCAACAGCAGCCGATACTGTTTTACCTGTTTTCTATTCGCGCCGTAATCAAAAAACTCCGTTAAGATATGCCCTTCGTTTTTCTTAAACAGTCCGTCATAATTGGTGTCCAAATAGATCATATCCGAGCCGTAATCATTAAAACAACCGTTAGCGTTAATATCAAATAACCGTACTTTAATCAGTTTCAGTTCTTTACCGACCGCCACTTTCAGTTCGCCATCCAGGAAACTGGCGTTGGTAACTCCAGCCACGGTAAAGTTGCCGGTCTTATTATGGATAATGTCCACATAAATGAAGTAATATAATTTCTTCACATACTGCCGTTTAACTCCTTTAAACGAAACCTTGATCGCAACAGGCACCATTGTATAGGCGCTATTTCTTTTGATCTTCCGTTCTTTGATATCCAATGTTTGGAGACTTTTGAGTTTTTCATTAGTAGTGATCCGGCGATCGCCGTTTTGATCAAGATAGACTTCCGTCCAATAGCCTTGCTCGCCTTTTCCCATCACAAACCAGACTTTTCGGTCGTTATTACCCAGTCGGAGACTGCCGAAAGTCGGTTCGGTCAATTTGGCGAGGTTAACCTTTACTTCCAGATTATCCGGTCTCGATTCGGTCAATTCCGCAGTAATACTCTGCAAAGGAACATCTTTACTGAGCAAATCGAAAAATGTCAAAGTCTTTAATTTTAAATCATAGACTCCTTCAAGCGGAAAGATGGGACGGGAAAAACCGGTTACTAATAACACCAAACCCAACAAGCAACCAAACTGCCATTTTTTCATGTTAATCTCCATATCCTGATAAAATATTTTTGCACTCCAGATAGGTCTTTACCAACTCCTCCAGGATTAAATCCCGTTCCATCTTTTTTATGAGTACTCGGGCATTATTATAACTGGTAATATAGGCGGGATCACCCGACAACAAATAACCGACGATCTGGTCCAATGGGTCATACCCCTTTTC
>JASFQO010000156.1:0-6143 GCA_050115405.1 Bacillota bacterium | reverse complement strand
GGGAGGAACAATGCCAACTAAAAATGCGGTCCCGACTTTAACCGGGGAAGGGACGTCCTACACGTTAAGCGCATTTGAAAAATTGACCCCGGAGGTTCAAAAGAAAATTTTGGATGCGGCGGCCGGTGTCTTTGCCGAAGAAGGGTATCATTACGCGAGTATCAGTAATATTTGCCGTAATGCGGGGATCTCCAACGGCGCCCTTTATAAATATTTCAAAAATAAGGAAGCGCTGTTTTTAGCGGTGATCGATTATTGTGTCAAGTTGGTGGAGACCGAGTTATATCGGAAATATATGTTGGATTCCCAATCGATCTTTCAGGCGGTTGCCAATTTGCTAAATGGAATGGTGCAATTTATTGAAACGCATCTTGACTATCTCTCGATTTATTGCGATTTGGGCTCCAGTTCCATGAATCGGTTCGCCGCCGTCGCCGCCGAGAAATATCGCCGGGTATCCAGTATTTACACAATCAAACTAGTGGAAGAGAGCAAAAAAAGCCGGGAAATCAGCGGGGTCCAAAATGATATTGCCGCCAATCTGATTGACAGTTATATCACCTTTTTCTCCTATTCATTGGTCTCCGAATATCACAACAACCGTTTCAACTCCTTTTTTAGCCGTGATGGCCAGGTGTTGACCAGACAGCAACAAATCGAGATTATCATTCAATCGTTACGGCAGGTGTTGGAAAGGTAAGTTTTTTTGCCTGATGGAGAGTAAACATCCGCTCCGGCAATTTGAAAAGATACTAAAAATATATTTGATACGAGGAGTGAGTGTCATGAAACAAAGTAAATTGGGATTTTGGGCCTGTTTTGCAGTGGCGGTCGGGTTGGTGGTCGCTTCCAGTACCTTGGTTACCTTGGGGCAGGGTATGGGAATGTCGGGGCAGGGCTTTATTTTGGCGATGATTGCCGCTTGGCTGTTGCAACTGTTTTCAGCACAAAGTTTCGCCGAGCTGACCACTTCCCTACCCAAATCAGGCAGTATCAATGTTTACGCCCGGATTGCCCTGGGGCCGGCCGCCGGCATTGTCGCGATTTTAGCGGGATATGTTTATATGAGCTTTTTAACGGTACCGGCGGAACTGGCGGTGGCGGGCGCGGTTTGTAACACGGTTTTTACGAGCGATGTTTCCCCGATGGTCTTTGCACTGATTTTGCTGGGTGTTTTTACAGTCGCCAATTTGCTGGGGATTGATGTCTTTGCTAAACTCCAAATGGTGCTGACCACGGTGATGCTGGTTTCAATGAGCTTGTTGGGAATTGTCGGCCTGATGAATTGGGGTAATCCGGCGCCGACAACGGCGGCGGCCCCCTTTAACCCGATGGGCTGGGCGGTTTTGGGATTAACCGCGTTGGCGGTCTGGTTGTATATCGGGATTGAGTTCGTCTGTCCGTTGGTGGAAGAGGTGGACCAACCGGCGCGGAATATTCCGACTGCTATGGTGATTGGACTGGTGGTGATCTTTGTCGTCAACATTTTATATGGTTTTGCTTCGCTCAAATATGTCGCCCTTGATGCCCTGGCTTCCTCCGATGCCCCGCATATTATCGCGGCGCAGGCGATTTTGGGACGGGGCGGCGAGATTTGGATTGGCATTGTCTCCATCTTTGCCACCGCCAGTTCGGTGAATACTTTTGTCGCGGTGATCCCCCGTATGCTTTACAGTATGGCCCATGAAGGGGAAGCGCCCCGCATTTTCGGGCTGACCCATCCCCGTTTGCGGACTCCGTGGTTTGGCATATTGGTAGTAACGGCCATCTATGCGCTCCTGCTGTTGCTGGGAATTGCCGGAATTGAAAAGATTATGATTTTGATCATGTCCGCCGCCGCCTGCTGGCTCTTAGTGTATATGTTGACGCATATTATCGTGATTGTGATGCGCAACCGGTATCCGAAGTTACGACGGCCTTATAAAACACCGTTTTATCCCTGGCCGCAGCTTATCGGTTCCTTGGGAGTGGTTTACGCCATTTGGGAAATTTGGCCGGATCTGGTCACCAAGTTGGAAATTTATACTTACGCCGGCGCGGCATTGCTGATTGCCATCCTGTACGCTGTATTCTGGGTTAAATTAAAAATGCGGAAAAAATTGTTTACGCCGGTCCCCTTGGCGGACGAGATGGGTCCGGAGTTTGTCAGGGAAGCTTTTGAAGGATAACTAAAAAAGGGGGAGGGCTGCTAGCGATGCGCCAGAAAATAGACGGTTACGCCCAACAGTATTTGAGGGAGATTGTCCAGCATTTTCGGCCCTATTTCGGGGAAATGACCTTAAGTAACGAAGCGGCGGTTTTTGCCGCCCCGCCCCAACCCCTTTCCCGGGTGCGGATCTTTAATAAGCAAAATAAGCAGTTATTTGGCGGGATCTATTCCCTCCAAGTTGTCGGGGAAATTGACCGGCCGGAGTTGACGGCGGTTAAAGCTCCCATCCAAATTTTTTACCGGGGTTTCATCAAAAAAGGGCAGGCCTATTTTAGGCAAAAACAAGATGCTTTTTCGGAATTTGTCCAACGTTTAAATGGGCATCAAGAATTAATCGCTACCCTGACGCAGTTGGACTTGGAATTTGGCGTGATCAGGGCGGTCACTGGCAAATATTTGGTACAATTGGCGCCGCTTGGCGGGTCGTACCTTTATATGACTTTTCCGCCGCTGCGCTATCCGGGGGTTATCTCCAAACGGGAAATCAGCGGGTTAGTGCAGGCACTGCGGCAATTATCCCTAATTTTGCAGGCTATATAATCTATATAATTCAGATACCAATCATTTTTGAGAGGGTGGTTTTGATGAAAATGAGTATTGGCAAGATCTCCTTAATTACCAAAGGATTAATACTGGCGGCCCTTGCCTGGGGTCAAGTTTTTACCGCCGGCGCGGTGCAGGCGGAGCCGGTAAAGACGGCGGCGGTCAAAGAATTGGCGCAATTGGCCGCCAACGGGGAAAATTGTATTCTTTCCGGTGGGCGGAACGGCAATATTACTGTCTACGCGGGCGATTATAGCCCCAAAATGGATTTGGCGACCCCGCACCAGGTTGAAATTCATGCCGTGGCCGTCGCCCCGGATCGCAAACTTTTGGTAACCGGAGATAAGGATGGGAAGCTAACCATCTGGGACCTGGTCCATTTTAAAACCCGTTTTGTAGCCGGAGCCCATCAAGGCGACATCCGTGATATCAGGTTTTCCCGCAATGGTAAATTTTTTGCCACCGCCAGCAAAGACCGGACGATTAAAATCTGGGACAGCCGGTCCTGGAAAGTCCGGAAAACCCTGAAAGGGCATAAAAGTTATGTCACTTGCGTGCAATTCAGCCCCAATGACCGGTTGTTGGCTTCGGTCGGATTTGATAACCAGTTGATTATCTGGAATTTCAAGACCGGCCGACCGCTAAAACATAAAAATAACAGCCACTATCGCGCGGTGAATCAGGTAAAGTTTTCCCCCGACGGTAAACTGCTGTACACTGCCAGCTCGGATCGGACGATTAAAATCTGGAATGTCAAGAAGCTGGCCTGCTTAAAAACTTTGAAAGGGCATCGCAGTGAGATTCTTTCATTAGCGGTCAGCCCGGATGGCCGGACTTTGTTTTCCGCCGGACGGGATAAACAGTTGATCTGTTTTCAAGTGAAGAGCGGTAAAGTGTTAAGCCAGATTAAACTGCCCAATAATCTTTATGTGGTCGGGATTTTCTTTGGTAAAAACGGCAAGCAAGTCTGGATCGGCGATATGTCCGGAGAATTGACCATGATTGATTATAAAAGTAAAAAAATTATCGCCCAACATAATGTCAGCCCGATGTATGCAATGGCGCAAATCTGAATTGAAAATGGTAATTTCAAATAAACAATGAGGGAGATGAGGGCAATGCCAAACGAAAATATACCGCTTACCAAGGAAGATGTGAAACGATTAATTAAAGAGCAGGGGATTGAGATGATCCGTCTGGAGTATGTGGACCTGCACGGGATCAACCGAGGCAAGCTGTTGCCGGCGGATATGATTGATGAAGCATTTGAAAATGGGATTGCTTTTTGCGCCGCGGTAATGGTGATGAGTTTTGACAATAACATGGCGGAAGTCAAGGGCGCGGAGGCAAATACTTATGATGATATGAAAGTAATCGCCGACCCCTCGACCTTTGTGGTCCTGCCTTTTTTGGAAAAGACCGCGTTGCTGTTGGGCGACTTGTATTATCATAAAAAGCCGATGGTGCAGTCGCCACGGCGTTTTTTGCAAAACATGATCGCCAAATATCAGGAACTGGGTTTGGACCCGATTGCAGCCAGTGAAGTGGAGTTCTTTTTATATCACAAATCTGAGGTGGGCGGAGTGACGCCTTATACCAATCAAGCTTGTAATTGTTATACCAGTAATGTTCGGATCGACCCGCTCGGTTTTCTGAACCAATTAACCCGGACCTTTAAGCAGATGGACTTTGATGTACTTTATATGAATCATGAATTTTATCCGGGCCAATACGAATATAACTGGAGCCATGGCAAGGCGTTGCGGTGCGCCGACCAGACCACTTTGTTCAAGGGCCTGTGTAAAGATATCGCCGATCAAAATAACCTCCTGGCGACCTTTATGGCCAAGCCCTCGAATGATAACGGCGGCAGCGGTTGTCACTTCCATTTGTCTGTCAATGATCTGGAGACCGGCGTCAATGCCTTTTATGACCGGGATGACCCGGATGAAATGGCCCCGGTGATGCGGCAGTTTGTCGCGGGCGTCTTAAAACATGCTCGGCCGTTGGTGGCGTTTTTGTCGCCGACCATCAACTGTTACAAACGGTATCGTCCCGACTCTTTCGCCCCCTATTTTATCGGTTGGGGACATGATAATCGCACCACTTACGTGCGTATCCCGGAAGAACGGGGCAAAGCGACCCGGGTGGAAGTCCGGGCCGGCAGCGCGGCGTCCAATCCGTACCTGGCGGTGGCGGGAATTTTAGCCGCCGGACTGGATGGGATTCAAAATCAACTCACGCCGCCGGAGGTTATTACTACCGACTTATATCATGACCAGGCCAAACAGATGGAGACCGTCCCGCGGAGTCTGTTCCGGGCTTTGGATGAGTTGCAAAAGGATGAATGGCTGTGCGAATGCGTCGGCCAAGAGTTAATTGACAGCTTTGTCGCTTTGAAAGGACTGGAGGTGGAGAACTTCACCAATGCGGTCACCGACTGGGAGTGGAAGCAGTATTCATATCATATTTAAGTTAAGCGGCGGACTGATTTACGGTTAAAAAAGTAAATTATGGTTGCCGCTTTCGAGAGCGGACGACCGCTCTTTAACGCGGCATTCGTTGTCCGAAGAATATTATTAAAGAAGGGAGAGTTGGACATGTGCGGGATTGCCGGAATTATCAGCCAGGATGGCTTGGATGTCGCGGCAAAACTATTGGAAATGCTCGGTCTGATCCAGCATCGGGGCCCGGACGCCAGCGGGATTGCAGTCTATGACGGCGGAGATGAGATCTGTTTGCGGGCGTCGATTACCAAAAAAGCGATGTATCCGGTGCTCTTAAAGCTGGTGGGCGAATACGGGACCGTCCGTTCGAAACAGACTACCGGCGGGGAACGGCCGGTGACGTTTACCGAATTGAATTTACAGATGGCCGCCGCCGATATTCCCAAGCTTCATGCGGCGGTTAACCGGGTGGACGGGCTCTATATCCATTCCTTGGGCCGGGGCATGCGGGTCTATAAAGACGGCGGGCGGATTGACCGGCTGATTGCCGAACATAAAATCGCTCATACCCCGGCCACCCATGGCATGGGCCATGTGCGGATGGCGACGGAAAGCGCCGAAGATGTCAACGCGGCCCATCCGTTTTCTTCGCCGTTTTATTCCGACCTGACGATTGTCCATAACGGACAGTTTACCAACTATTATAATCTGCGCCGTTATTTGGAGAGTGAAGGGGCGATTTTTAAGACGTTAAACGATTCCGAAGCGGCCAGTCACTTGATTGCTTACGCCATGCAACAAAACGGCGGCGATTTGAAGGCCGCCTTGCATCTGGCATTGGAGGAATTGGACGGAATTTATTGTATCATTGCCGCCACTTCCAACCAAATTGGTTTTGTCAAGGATAAAATGGGGATTAAACCGCTTTTGCTGTTTGAACGGGA
>JASFQO010000155.1:0-6155 GCA_050115405.1 Bacillota bacterium | reverse complement strand
GGCTTCGCGCGTAGTGGCTTTGGAATTTTCCTTTTTTTTAGCGATTCCGACCATGATTATTGCCTCGAGTTATTCTTTGCTTAAGGCCGGTATGGGGATGACCGTCCCGGAGACGCTAATCTTAGCCACGGGTTTTGGGACCTCATTTTTAGTAGCGTGGTTAGTCATTGCGGCTTTGCTTAACTTTATCGGTAAGCGCGATTTCAAGCCATTTGCTTATTATCGGATTATCCTTGGGATCTTGATGTTAATCTATTTTGGAGTGGGACAATAATGACTGATTTCAGCAAACAACAATGGCGCGACCAAATGAAAAAACATTTGGCCGAACTTAGCAATGTCGAATATCAAAAGGCGGCGCAGCAAATTGAGAAACGTTTTTTTGTTTGGGGACCGGTCCGCCGGGCGACAGTGGTGATGCTCTATTACGCGATTAATCGGGAAGCGCCGACAATCGGGTTGATTACCGGCTTATTAGCGCGCGGGCGACGAGTGGTCCTGCCGGTTTGTACAGCCGACGGCAATTTAATTACGAAAGAGATTCATAGTTTGGAAGAGGTACGCCCGACCGGCAAACTTGGTCTCGTCGAACCGGGAGACGCGGCGCTTGAGGTGGCGCCGTCCCTGATCGAATTGGCGGTTGTGCCGGGATTGGCTTTTGACCGATACGGCAATCGTCTGGGGCACGGTCGGGGCTATTACGACCGTTTTTTTAACTCCACCGGATTACAGACGGTTAAATTGGGTTTAGCTCATGATTTTCAATTGATTGACCGGGTACCGGCGGCGGGGTGGGATGTCAAAATGGACGTCGTGCTGACGCCAAGCGGGTTATTTAATATCATATCAGGACCCGTTTTTTAAACAGGGCGGTGGATTTGGCTATGCTGCGGGTGACTACCGCTTGAAATTCCGGGTCGGGGTCTAAAAAGTGGATTCCGGTGGCGAATAAAGTAGCGGAAGTATTAAGCGGCTTAACCCGGCGGACCGTACCATAGACCACAAGGGACTGTTGATTCAGGTTAAAGCGGATTAGCAAAAGGATGCCGACCGGTAAAGAAAGTTCGGTGATGAGGTTCATCCCGTAACAACTCAAATCCTGACTGGCCCCGATGCCGATTTTGTGGGTTAAGTGGCTTAATTCCCGGTTGCGCAAGCGTAATACTTGATAAGTAACGGCGACGTTAAGCGAGATTCGTACGGCGCGGCGGCGTTCGCTGTTGATCATGAGTGTGGGGAGCGCTACGGTTAATTCTTTTTTGGTAATGTCCCAAGCGGTTATTTTAGTGGTAAACCGACTGCTGCCGTTTAACCCTCCGATTTGTAACGTAATCAAGTGTCCTGCGGTCAGCCGGCCGAGGTTGAGGTGATCCATTTCCGGGACGATTAAGCTAATCCGATCGGGAGCCCACTGTAAGACGTAGGCCGGAAAACCGGAAATATCGGTCGCGGCGGGACTCTTGCCGTTAGCAAGCAGTAATTCTAATTTTACGCCGGGTTGAAAGAGGCGGGCCAGTTCCATCGAGTTTAAACGCGAATAACGGTTCATCGCTCCCTCCCAATCAAAAAAAATAGATGATTAAGTTATAATATTCGGGATAAAAAGAGTTTTTCCTGTGGCTGGGATTAGTGGCGGGTTAGTAAACCGAATAATTTTTGGTAATGGTTTGTTTTTATGATTGGTAAATGTTATAATGTTACGGTGAATTGGCGGCACTTTTTTTAGGAAACAACGTTATCAGAATTGATGCGGTGATTTTCAAATGCTCCAATATACTAAGAGGTGACAAAATGTTAAAATTTTTAAGCGAACTTTGGGATACTAATTTACGGGAGGTTAAACGGCTCCGCGAAAAAGTCACCCTAATCAATAGGTTGGAACCGGAGTTTCAAGAGTTAAGCGATACCGAACTAAAGGCCAAAACCGCCGAGTATCGGAACCGGTTGGCGGATGGAGCCACTTTGGATGAATTGTTACCGGAAGCTTTCGCGACGGTCAGGGAGGCCGCCAAACGTACCATTGGGCAACGTCATTTCGATGTCCAGTGCATCGGCGGGATGGTCCTGCATGAAGGCAAGATTGCCGAGATGAAAACCGGTGAAGGGAAAACCCTGGTGGCGACATTGCCGGTATATTTAAACGCCTTAACCGGTCATGGCGCCCATGTTATTACCGTTAATGATTATTTGGCGAGCTTTCAAAGTGAATGGATGGGCCGGATTTACCGTTTTCTGGGATTGACCGTCGGGGTGATTTTACACGGCTTGACCGCGGCCGAACGGCGCTCTGCCTATAATTCCGATATTACCTACGGAACCAATAATGAGTTTGGTTTCGATTATTTGCGGGACAACATGGCGTTTGAAACCGCCGATATGGTGCAACGGGAGTTAAATTACGCCATTGTCGACGAGGTGGACAGTATCTTAATCGACGAAGCCCGGACGCCGTTAATCATCTCCGGTCAGGCGGAAGAGTCGAACGAACTCTATTATAAATTCGCCAAAATAGTCCCGAAATTACATTTGGAAGAAGATTATACGGTTGACGAGAAAGCCAAAACCATTGCCGTTACCGAGGCCGGTGTGGCCAAAGTGGAAAAACTGACGCATGTGGAGAATCTTTACGCGGATGAAAATACCGAGATGGTGCACCATTTGAATCAGGCTTTACGTGCAAAGGAATTGATGAAACGAGATCGGGACTATGTGGTCAAAGACGGCGAAGTGATTATTGTCGATGAATTCACAGGCAGGCTAATGTTTGGCCGGCGTTACAGCGAAGGGTTGCATCAGGCGATAGAAGCCAAGGAAGGGGTGAAGATCGAGCGGGAAAGCCAGACTTTGGCCACGGTTACCTTTCAAAATTATTTCCGGATGTATCATAAACTGGCCGGCATGACCGGGACGGCGGAGACCGAAGAGGCGGAATTTCGGAAGATTTACAGTTTACCGGTAATTGTCATTCCGACCAATTTACCAATGGTTCGGCAGGATTTTCCGGATGTGGTTTATAAGACCGTAGCCGGTAAATTCAAGGCGATTGTCGACGAAATTGTCCAAATGCATCAAACCGGCCGTCCGATTTTGGTAGGGACCATTTCCATTGAAAAATCCGAATTATTAAGTGGAATGCTCAAGCGTCAGGGTGTGCCGCACCAAGTCTTAAACGCCAAATATCATGAGAAGGAAGCCGAGATTATCGCGCAGGCGGGCCGGTTTAACGCCGTGACCATTGCCACGAATATGGCCGGACGCGGCACCGATATTATTCTTGGCGGCAATGCCGAATTTCTCGCCAAGGATATCCTGCGTTCCCGCGGGATTGACCCCCACGAGGCCTCTCCCGAAGAGCTGGACCTGGTAATGCGTGAAGTCAAAACCACTACCGACCCGGAACATGAAAAAGTAGTCGTTTTGGGCGGACTCCATATTATCGGGACGGAACGCCATGAAAGCCGCAGGATCGACAACCAATTGCGCGGCCGCGCCGGCCGGCAGGGGGACCCCGGCTCTTCCCGGTTCTTTATCGCGATGGAAGACGACCTGATGCGTCTGTTTGGCGGAGAAATGATTTCCGGCCTGATGGAACGGTTGGGTTGGACCGAAGATATGCCGATCGAACACAAGACGATTGCCAAACGAATCGAGACCGCCCAGCGGCGGGTGGAAGCCCGCAATTTTGAGATTCGTAAAAGTGTTTTGGAATATGACGACGTCTTAAACAAGCAGCGGGAGATTATCTACGAACTGCGCAAAAAATTATTGTTTGGCGAAGATATTCACGAGAAAGTTTTGGAGATGTTCGGCGCGGTCACCGACCATTTGCTGGAGGTTTACGCCAATGAAAAGATCATTCCGGAAGAATGGGATTTAAACGGTTTATTGCAGGCGGCATATACCAGTTTGATTCCGCATGAAGCCTTGACCGCAACCGACTTAGACCGGCTTCGCCATGAAGAAGTCCGAGAATTACTGCTCGGGACGGCCTTAAAGTGTTATCAGGAAAAGGAAGATCTGATTGGGGAGGACCGTTTACGCCAGTTTGAACGGTTTATGATGTTACAGACGATTGACAGCCATTGGATGGACCATTTACAGGCCATGGATGATCTGAAGGAAGGCATCGGACTGCGGGCCTATGGTCAAAACGATCCGTTGGTGGCGTATAAAATTGAAGCCTACCAAATGTTTAAGGAGATGCGCGAGAGCATCAATGAAGAAGTAGTGCGGGAGCTGGCGAAAATCCGGATCGTGATGGAGGAGAAAGTGGCGCAACGTCCCAAAATCCGTAATGTCAGCACCAATATCAACGCCGACGGCGAACCGGCGGTCCGGCAACGCGTCACCGGCCGCAAAGTCGGCCGGAACGACCCTTGTCCGTGCGGTAGCGGCAAAAAATATAAAAAATGTTGCGGGCTGAAAACAAATTAAATGAGGTGATGCCAGAATGATTGAACCGAGTGATTTGCGCAGTCAATTGGGAAACTTGAAGAAACGTCTGCTGGAATTGAGGGAGTATCTTTGATCTCGCCGCCAAACAGGAACGAATTGCCGAGTTGACCGAACTCACCGCCGCGCCCGATCTGTGGGAACGGCCGGATGAAGCCCAAAAACTGTTGCAGGAATTAACGACCTTGAAAAATCGGGTGGAGCAGGTCGCGAATTTAGAGCGCCAACAGATTGATTTGACCGAGTTATTGGAAATGGCGGTGGGGGAAGGTGAGACCGAGTTACTGCCGGAGATTGAAGCCGGAGTCAATGGTTTGCTTCGGGAGGTCGACCAATTGGAACTGACCACCATGTTGAATGGTGAATACGACCGTTTTAACGTCTATTTGACGATTCATCCGGGGGCCGGCGGCACCGAATCCCAAGACTGGGCGGAAATGCTGCTGCGGATGTACGTGCGCTGGGCGGAACGTCGCGGTTTTAAAGTCGAGTTTCTGGACTTTCTGCCCGGTGATGAAGCCGGGCTCAAAAGCGTGACTTTATTTATTACCGGGGAAAACGCCTATGGTTATTTACGCGGCGAGAAGGGCGTCCACCGTCTGGTGCGGATTTCCCCGTTTGACGCTTCGGGACGGCGGCATACTTCGTTTGCTTCGATCGATATTGTTCCGGATATTGACGATTCGATCCAGGTGGAGATCCGTCCGGAGGAGTTGAAGGTTGATACCTATCGTTCCAGCGGCGCCGGCGGCCAGCATGTGAATAAGACCGAATCCGCGATTCGGATTACCCATTTACCGACCGGGATTGTGGTAGCCTGTCAAAATGAACGCTCCCAATTTCAAAACCGGGATCGGGCGATGCGGATGTTGCAGGCCAAATTATATGAATACTACCGGGAACAGCAGGAAGCCAAGATGCAACAGCTCAAAGGGGAATATTCCGACATCGCCTGGGGCAATCAAATCCGTTCCTATGTTTTCTGTCCGTATACCATGGTCAAGGACCACCGCACCGAAGCCGAGAGTGGTAATGTGCAGGCGGTAATGGACGGGGATCTGGACCTCTTTATCGAAGCCTATTTGCGGTCGAGTTTGAATAAACGGGCGCAACAGGGGTAAGAGCGGGACTAAAATATTATTTTGCCAAACCCGGAGCGCATAACCATCTTTACGCCCAGCGGGTCTATAATTATTTAGGTTCCAAGCTGGAGACGGAATTGGGGGATAAGCCGTTTCCCGGCCAATTTATTGAGAATGGCCGCTTGGATATGGAGCGGGTCCTCGTGAAGTTTCAGCAATTCATGCGGGAACAGTATAGCGTCAAAGACGGCAAGTTTCTGGAACGGGAAGGCCGGTTGGTCTTACTGGCTTTTATCAGACCGCTCATCATCGGGCGGGGTTTTGACTTTAAGGAAGTCCAGATTTCCGAGGAGAAACGTTTGGATATCGTGATTACCTTTGCCAATTACAAATACGTATTGGAACTGAAACGCTGGTCCGGGGAAGCGGTGCACCGCCGCGGCTTGAAACAATTGGCCGATTACCTGGAACGGCAGGGGTTGGACCGGGGCTATCTGGTGGTCTTTGACTTTAGCGAAGGCCGGGACAATCGCCGGCAGGAAGACCGAACGACGGTCGACGGCAAGGAAATCATGATGGTGCGGGTGTAGCGTTCAGTCAGATGATGGGGCTGTGACGCCA
>JASFQO010000154.1:0-6171 GCA_050115405.1 Bacillota bacterium | reverse complement strand
GGGTAAAAACGGGTAAATATTATAGCAAAATAAAAACGGCTTGTCAAATTTGGTAGACCGTTTTAAAATGCAGTAATGACGCGGGTTTTCGGCTTTTGGTATAAACTTGATATAAAATGAGGCAAAAATTTAGGGTTTACGGTTTATGTTAACAACCCGCAAACCCTTGGTATTATTGTGGTGCCGAAGACCGGAATCGAACCGGTACGCTCTTTTGGAGCGAGGGATTTTAAGTCCCTTGCGTCTGCCAGTTCCGCCACTTCGGCAACAAACTAAAAACTTGTTTTGGAGGCGGCACCCAGATTTGAACTGGGGAATAAAGGTTTTGCAGACCTCTGCCTTACCACTTGGCTATGCCGCCAAACTATTTCCCGTTTTGTGAGCGCCTTGAAAAATTACAGGCCATAAAAAGGCCATTTATCATCAAATTTAATAATTCACAATATGGAGCGGAAAACGGGATTCGAACCCGCGACCCTCGCCTTGGCAAGGCGATGCTCTACCACTGAGCTACTTCCGCATACTCCTAGAGACTGTCCAATTTCCAGCTTCCTAAAGATGGTGCCACGAGCCGGAATCGAACCAGCGACACGAGGATTTTCAGTCCTCTGCTCTACCGACTGAGCTATCGTGGCGCGTACATCATTATAACTCTCAGTCACACTCTTGTCAATACCTTTTTTAGCTCGTCATTTGAATTTTCCAGCATGATTATTTATTAATGGCGGAGCCGACGGGACTCGAACCCGCGATCTCCAGCGTGACAGGCTGGCATGTTAAACCAACTACACCACGGCTCCGTTTAATAATGGTGGGCAATGTAGGACTCGAACCTACGACCCCCTGCTTGTAAGGCAGGTGCTCTCACCAACTGAGCTAATCACCCGTTTGACGTTAGTCTGTCGGACACATATGACGCATATATTAATATACTAAAAAACCGGCATTTTGTAAATAGGCAATTGCAACTTTTTATAAGTTTCTTATGAGTAATGTTTGGCAACCCTTCCGCAATACCTAATCAAAGCTCCCGGCTTTCCGTCACTTTCATGCCCGGCCGCAAATCAAGCCCCGGGTTAAGGATCACCTGTTCTCCAACGAACAATCCTTTTTTGATCTCCACCAGATGTCCATTATCAATGCCGGTCCGCACCGGGCGCAAAATTGCTTTGCCGGTCTCAACTACATAAACATGCGCTTTCCCAAAACGGTGAAAGACGGCTGCCCCGGGGACGCACACAGCCTCTTTCTTCTCCCGAATGATCATTTTAAGCCGCAGGTGGTCTCCTTTTTTCAAAATAATCTTCGTACTATCGTATGTGACTTTCAATTTGGGCCGAATGGCCGCGACTGTTCCGCTAATGATCTTTCCCTTCAATTCGGAACCGCTAATCAGCACCTTTTGACCGACCCTGATTTTGGTCCACCGCCTGTCCGGTACGGTAGCCCGGACAAAGGCGGTCCGATAATCACCCACTTCCATCAGGCGCGCCCCGGCTTTAACCGTCGCCCCGACGGTCGCCTGTTTTGCTAAGACCATCCCGTCAATGTTCGCCCCAATATCAACTTCGCCCCCGGTCCGGCGCAATTGGGCTATTTCCCGCCCCAGTTGGCGCAGTTCGGCTTCAGCGGTTTTCAATTCCGCGGGGATAAGCGCTTTTTGTAGTAACGCCAAATTACGCTCGGCTATTGTTGTTTGGCGTATCGTCTCCATCATCACCGTCTCGGCCCGTTGTAACCGGCTTTCAGCCCCCTTTAACTGCATTGTCGTGGCTGAACCGGTGCTCGCCAATTGTTTCGTCCGTTGCAGTTGTTCATTGGCCTCGTCATAAGTGTGCCGAGCCCGTTCGGCAGTGGCTTGGGCCTGCATTAAATGCAACTCGGCCCGTTTGACCTCACTGGGAATCAACTTTTTTTGCAGCGCTATCACCTTAACCTGCAGCCCTTGATAAACGGCGTCCACTTTGGCAAGACCGGTATGATAGTCGGACAAACGCAACCGCAATAGCGCTTCGCCGGCTTTGACCATGCGGCCTTCCGCTACGTAAAGAACGATTACCGTACCTGCATATTTGCTGCGTACTGTCTCTTCTTTCGCCATCTCGATTTCGCCGGGCAGTTCCAGATAATCTTGGACCCGACCCCGCCGCGCTTCAGCCATTTGTACTTCTTTACTGCTAAAATTGTTCAAAACCAAACAGACCATAAAAAAGGCCCAGATCCCGACACCCATCCGCTTCATCTTTTGACTAATGACCATAATAAACTCCTGATATAGTGTTTGTGATCTAATTTTAGCTATAAAAGTAAGATTTAGTCAATAAAAATATTGTTTTTTCCCTTAAAAAACCAAAAAAGAGCTTAACTGCTCTCTTTAGCGACCGAGTGACAATGCAATGTGCGGCTTTTCACGGCGCATCAGCCAATCCGGCAAATCTCGTCCCCTTTTTCAGCGCTTCCGGATGGCCTATTTATACCTACCCTTGAATAGTCACCACCATCTCCCGTAACTGAAGATACAGTCGCAACTGTTCCTGAATGGGCATCCGATTTAAGCCGCTGGGATTGGGCATCACAAAATCGTTGACTCCCGCGACCGCCGGTAACGCTTGACGGCCCCACTCCAATTTATGACTGCTGACCACATATTGATAGACTACTTTGCCCAAATAAGCAGCGACCATCGGGCGGTATTCCGTTAATACCGTCAGCAAACGCGCGGCGCCCGCCCGTAATTCCGCCGGAGTGAGTTCGGCGGCGGTAGCGGTGACCCGCGGTACAATATTGGTAATCCCATATCCAAGAGCCAATAATTGAAAATCCTGTTCCGGCCGATATTTTACCGGAGTCAAACCGGTTTCCGCCAAAAAACGCCAAAAACGGTTCGATCTTCCCGCAAAATGGTGCCCGGTCGCTCCGCTGGTCAGTCCGGGATTAATCCCGATAAATAAAATTGTTAACCCCGGCCGTAGTAAATCCGGCACTGCGCCTGCACCCAATTTGGCCGGGTTGATGGCCTGAGGATTCAACTTACTTGAATCGCATTTTCGTTTTCGACCGATTTGACCAGTTTTTGATTCCATTTACCGCATTTATCTCCTAAACAAGCAATAACTTGATTGTCCGCAATTAATTTAACTACCTCGCATTGATTGGCGCAGCCTTCGCAGTCAAACCCGGTAGTCGTAATCGCCGCATCCACCAAACGAAAGCCTTTAAATTGCGTCGCTTGTTTGCGGCTTTTCAGTTCATCCCGGGTCAACAATGCTACTCCCAAAGCGCCCATCACATCATAATGTTCCGGAATGATTAACCCACAACCCAAAATCTCTTCAAACGCCAGGCGAATTCCCCGGTTGGCGGCCACGCCGCCCTGAAAAATCACCGGTGGTTTGATCTCCCGGCCTTTACCGAGATTACTCAAGAAATTATGCACCAAAGCCCGACAGAGCCCGGCTAAAATATCTTCTAATTTATGGCCCATTTGCTGTTTGTGGATCATATCCGATTCGGCGAAAACGGCGCACCGGCCGGCAATACGTACCGGACGGCGCCCGGTAGCGGCCAATTCCCCCAGCACGCCGATTTCCATATCCAGGCGGGCGGCCTGCTGGTCGAGAAAAGAGCCGGTCCCGGCGGCGCAAACGGTATTCATGGCAAAATCGTTGACAATCCCGTCGCGCAACAGGATCAACTTGGAATCTTGTCCCCCGATTTCAATAATCGTCTGCACTTCCGGTTCCAAGTTCAAACAGGCAATCGCGTGGGCGGTAATTTCATTTTTAATTAAATCGGCCCCGACCATCTTGCCAATCAATAGTCTTCCGGAACCGGTCGTACCCACTCCGGCGATTTCCTGATCTTTAATCAGCTTCGAAAGCTCGGCCAAACCGCGGTGCACCGAACCGACCGGATTGCCCTGGGAACGCAGGTACAGCTTTTCCAGCACCGTTCCTTGTGAATTAATTAATACCAAATTGGTACTAACCGAACCGACATCAATACCCAAATATAACTGCAACGTATCGTCCTCCGTCATTAATTAATCCCTAATCCATAACCGCCAATTAAGTTCTTACCAGGGTTTCCCTGCGGCGTTTTTCACCATCCGCCTTCCTGGCGCGGCGATACGCCAATAAGTCGACAAAGGCTTCCAAGCGGGTTAAAATTCCGGCTTCAGCCGTATGTTCATCAATAATCAGGCTCAAAACCGGGATTTCGAGTTCCCGGGAGACGGTCGGCAAGGCTTGCATCGCCACAATTTCCGGCATGCAAGTAAAGGGCGCCAACTGGATCACGCCGTGCGCCTGTTGCCGTGCGGCGCTCACAGTATGGGCAATGGTCTCCAAACCATGCCCGCCGACAAAATGGTTTAAATAGGGATGCGCCAACCGATACAAAGATTTGCGCCAATTAGGATGGATAATGCTCCCAACCAGTTGTTCCCGGACCCAATCCGTAAAGTAGATGGTCCGCTCCACTGCTACCCCAAGTGTCCCCAGAACTTTTTCGATCTCAAAATTGACATGGGGTTCCAATATCATATAAATCTCACCAACCAGTACAATTCGCAGCGGCTGCCTCTCATACACCGGCAACGCGAGTAGCTCCGTGATTCCCTGTTGGACGGTATGCTTAATCCCGGCAACTAAATCGGCGCGGTCCACCTGCTCGTAATAGCGGTTTTGCAGTTGGTTGACACTCCCGGCTACCTGTTCGCGCGGCCGGATTTGGAGCGCGATGCGGTCAAATTGGTCCAAGGCGTCCGCTTTTAACCAGGCCAGATAGAGCGCCCGGCTCAAGTAGCCGATTTGATGGCGGGGCATATAGCGTTTCAGCTTCTCCCATAATTCGCGGGGATGGGTTTTGGGCGCTTCCAATACTAAAAAGGCAACTTGACGGCCGGCTTCTTCCAGTATTTCCCGTTGCACCTCGCCATAAAGGCCAAAACGGCAGGGGCCGATTCCACCCGCCATTAAAAGTAACTCCGCTCCCAGTTCCAAAGCTTCCAGATAATTGCCCAAAGTCACCTTAAGGGGTAAACAGGCAAACTCCGGCGCCAGTTTCGTTCCCATAGCAATGGTACGCGGCGAAATCTGCGGCGGGATTACCGGCTCAAGCCCCAGTTCCGCAAGGAGGACCCGAAACGGGATATAGGAGTTACCAATATGGGGAAACGATACTTTCAGCATACCATACTCCGAAACTTTATTAAATCCAGGAAGGCTTCCAACCGGGTAATCACCCCGGCTTCACCGCTATGTTCCTCGAAATTCAATTGTAACAACGGCAATCCCGCCCGCTTGATCCGGCGCGCCGTCAAATCGCCAATCATCGCTTCCAAACCGCAGGCAAAAGGAGCCACATGAATAAAACCGTCCACCGGAGTTTCCTTTTGTTCCAACATCCAATACAAGGCATCCAACTGGGAACGGCCAATCGTCCAAAATAACTTTTTTTGCAATTGTCCGGACCCAATCCCGTGATACTCTCGCGGCATTTGCTCCGGGGTCAAAAAGCGGACCTGACTCCGGGCTAAAAACCGTAACAAATCCAAGTTAAAGCAGGGGTCATACAGACAATACGGATGTCCCAACAAGCCCAATGTAATCGACGGTTTTCCCCGCAACCGGCTCTGTTTTTGAGCCGCCGCCAATTCTTGTAAAGCCGGGATGTCTCCCCCGCCGGCCGCGTCCCAGCCGGCAAGCCGTGCCGGTTTTAAGCCCAGTCGTCGGGCCGCCGCGGCCAACGCCCGCTGTTGATCCGTCCCTTGCTGCGGTCCAACCTGCACTATAACAGCTCGGGCCGCCGCCTCCGGCGCCGTATGGGCGATTATATCCGGCAATCCCATAAACTTGGGACAGATAAAAGCCTGCGGCTCGACTTGGATTAAATGGGGAATCATGATCCGATCGACCAAAGGTTGCAAAGTGATTAAGTGCCCGATAAAAATTTTCATCGGTAAACAAAGTTCATCTAAAGCCACCGCCGCGCCGGCGTGAACCATAGCGCGGTCCGTCGGGGGCGATACTATTACTTCACAACCGCAACCGCGCCAAAATTCCGTCCATTGCCGTCCATACCAAAAATATAATAAAGCATGGGGAATTCCGATTTTCATCTGATATTCATCTCTTATTCATTATTATTCAAAAAGAATAAATTCGTATT
>JASFQO010000153.1:0-6173 GCA_050115405.1 Bacillota bacterium | reverse complement strand
AGAGTATGCGGTACTCTTCGCGGCGCTGGCCCGCGCGGCCGGATTGCCTACCCGGGTGGTTTTGGGGGAACGGTATCAGGATAATGTATGGATTGGTCATCTTTGGAATGAAGTCTGGTTGGGAGAATGGGTAGCTATTGACGCTTCTCACAATCAGGTGGCCCCCGATGCCTTGTTATTGAAGTTTATTGCCAGCGATACCATTTTAGGGGCCCAGAAGGTCCGGGTCGGACTGATTGGGGAGTTGGAGATCGAAATTTTGGATGTCCGGTTGCAAGCAGCGGACAAAAACAAAAATTCAGCTTTGAAGACCGGGATTGACGGTCAAATCTATACGAATGCCGATTTCAAATGTCGGATGACAATTCCGGAAGGCTGGAAATTATTGCAAGGCCAGGAACAAGGGATGCCGGAATTGGTGGTCCAAAATAGGAAAAATCTCTCGGCGGCTAATATTTTGCTGATGTTTAACGTGCCCCAGGGAACCGCCGCGGAGATGCTGTTGAGCAGCAGGATCTCCATGTTAAAAAATGCATTGCCCGAATTTACCCTCCTCAAAGAAGAAAAGCAGACGCTCAAAGAGTATCCGGCTGCGGTAGGGACCTGGAAATTCACTCATTCGGGGGCCAAAATCAAGCAGCAGAACTGGATTGTGATCCGCGATGATATCGAATATTTACTGGTTTTTCAGGCGTCGGGCAATGAATGGCAACAATATGAGCCCGAGTTTCAAAAAATGCGGGAGCAGTTTATGATGTTGGAATAAAGTGAAATATCTATCTGAATAAAAAATCATAGCGAGATCCCGGCTGCGACCCAGAATATGGAGAGAATAACGGACTTCCTCCAGGCTGTCCAAGGGATAGAGTATTTCTTCCGCCCTGGTAATAACGGGGTTTTCTTTTATTGCTATGTCCAATACTTTCAATAATGTAGGTACAAGTTGTCTCGCGCCTCTTTTTATCCTAACCTTCCAGGCCTACCTGCGGGCTCAACATAGAAATAGAAGATGCCAATAGCCAAATGTTAAAGTTTTTGTCGCGGGAATGATTATTTTTGATGGAAAATTTCTTGACAGACTGATTTGCGAATTTATATAATAAATGTAGGTACAAGTAAAATAATATGATGAAAAGGACAGGAAAATTATGGAAGAACTAAAACGGTATGAATTTTGGTTTATTACCGGTTCCCAACATTTATATGGCGAAGCAACCTTGAAGAGAGTTGCGGAGCATGCGGCGGAAATGGCCCGGGTGATGGATGAATCTCTTTGTGGGAAATTGATCGATAAAGGGGTGGCTACTACTCCGGAACAGATTACCAGGCTTATCAAAGAGGCTAATTATGCTGAAAACTGCGCCGGTATCATTACCTGGATGCACACTTTTTCGCCTTCCAAGATGTGGATTAATGGTTTGAAAACACTTGAAAAACCCCTGCTGCATCTGCATACCCAGTATAATCAGGAAATCCCCCTGGATGAAATCGATATGGATTTTATGAACCTGAACCAATCCGCCCACGGCGACCGTGAGCATGGTTTTATTGGCGCCCGGTTGCGCCTGCCCCGGAAAGTGGTGGTCGGATATTGGCGGGACCAGGAAGTAATTGCCAAGATCGCCGGTTGGATGCGCAGCGCGGTCGGCATCGCGGTCAGTAAGCAACTGAAAGTGGTCCGTTTTGCGGATAACATGCGGGAAGTAGCCGTTACCGAAGGCGATAAAGTTGAAGCGCAAATCAAGTTGGGCTGGGCGGTTAATTCACTGGCGATGGGGGATCTGGTCCAAAAAACGCAAAGTATTTCCGAAGCGGAAATTGACGCCGTATATGAAGAATGTCGCGCTAAATATGAGATTGCCACGGATAATATTGCCGCGATTAAGTATCAGATTCGAATTGAACTTGCCATGCGCCAAATTTGTACGGAAAACGGGTTTGGGGCGATTGTCACCAATTTTGAAAATCTCTGGGGCTTGGAGCAGTTGCCGGGGCTGGCCTGCCAGAGGTTAATGGCGGACGGGTACGGCTTTGGCGCGGAAGGAGACTGGAAGACCGCGGCATTGCTGAGGGTCATGAAAGTGATGGAGACCGGATTGTCCGGCGGCTGCACTTTTATGGAGGATTATACTTATCATTTGACCAAAGGGAACGAACTGGAACTGGGCGCGCACATGCTGGAGATTGACCCGAGTATCGCCAAGGGAAAAATAAAAATTGAGGTCCATCCCTTGGGGATCGGCGGCAAATCCGACCCGGCCCGGCTGGTATTTGACGGACATGCGGGCAAGGCAATTACCGTGTCTTTGGTTGATATGGGCGGCAGAATGCGGATGATTGTCGCCGATGTCGAAGCGGTGGAACCAATTCACCCGATGCCGAAGCTGCCGGTGGCCAGGGTGATGTGGAAGCCGTTGCCGGATTTGGAGACCAGTGCCGAGGCGTGGATTTTAGCCGGCGGCGCCCATCATAATGTGTTCAGTTACTCTTTGGACGCGCAAATCATGAGTGATTTCGCGGAGATGGCCGGAATCGAATTTGTCCATATTAACGCGAAGACCGATATCGCCACCTTTAAGCGGGATCTGATGTTGGCCGATTTGATGTGGAAGTTTCGGGCGTAACTGGAAGCTGGAAGTCGACGGCAAGAGTACGGACTGTAAAAAAAGTTGAGTTTTATAATAAAACGGGAGACGGGAGGAATGAATATCATGAGTAAACAATATGTCATTGGAATTGATTACGGGTCGGATTCGGTGCGGGCGGTGGTGATTGACGCCGCCACCGGCGCGGAAACCGCCGGCGAAGTCGCATATTATCGGCGTTGGGCTAAAGGGCAATACTGCGACCCGGTGTCCAATCGTTTTCGGCAGCATCCGTTAGATTATATTGAAGGATTGGAAACGGCGGTTAAAGGAGCTTTGGCGCAACTGCCTCCCGAAGCGGCTCAGTCAGTGATAGGGATCGGAATTGACACTACCGGGTCGACTCCCTGTCCCTTGGATGCGGAGGGCATGCCGCTTGCTTTAAAACCCGAATTCGCGGAAAACCCTAATGCGATGTTCGTCCTCTGGAAAGACCATACTGCGGTCAAAGAGGCCGAAGCAATCAACCGGCTGGCTAAAAGTTGGGGCGGGGTTGATTTTACCAAGTATGAAGGGGGAATTTATTCCTCGGAATGGTTTTGGGCAAAGATCCTGCATGTCTTGAGGGAGGATCAGGCGGTGCGGGAAGCGGCCTATACTTGGGCGGAACATTGCGATTGGATTCCGGCTTTATTAACCGGAACGACCGATCCGCAAAAGATGAAACGCAGCCGGTGCGCGGCCGGACATAAGGCCATGTGGCATTCGGAATGGGGCGGGTTGCCGGCGGAGGAATTTTTGACCCGTTTAGACCCGCTGCTCGCCGGATTACGGTCCCGGTTATTTACTGATACGTACACTGCGGATGTCAAAGCGGGTGATCTTACCACCGAATGGGCCGAACGGTTGGGCTTGCCGGCGGGAATCGCCGTGGCGGGCGGGGCTTTTGACGCCCATATGGGGGCGGTCGGCGGCGGTATTTCCGAGGGCGCGTTAGTGAAGATTATGGGGACTTCAACCTGCGATATTATGATGGCGCCACCGGAAGTCATCAGAGCTAAACAGGTAGCCGGGATCTGCGGTCAGGTTGACGGTTCGGTGGTCCCCGGCTTAATCGGTCTGGAAGCCGGACAGTCGGCTTTTGGCGATGTTTACGCCTGGTTCCGGCGGTTAATGTTATGGCCGTTTGAGACAATGGCGCCGCAGTCCGCTTTGCTTGACCCGGCTCTAGCCAATCAACTAAAGGAGGAGATTGAGTCCAAAATTCTGCCTAAGCTGGAGGAGGAAGCCGGCAAGTTAGGAATTGAGGATGTCGGTCTGGTAGCGCTGGATTGGTTGAACGGCCGCCGCACGCCGGATGCGGACCAATCATTAAAAGGAGCGGTGATCGGACTTAGTTTGGGGACGGATGCGCCGCGTTTTTACCGGGCGTTGGTTGAGGCGACGGCATTTGGCGCCAAAGCGATTGTTGATCGGTTCCGCTCCGAAGGAGTAACGATTAATCAAGTGATCGCGCTCGGAGGCATTGCCAAAAAAAGTAATTTTGTGATGCAGGTGACGGCGGATGTTTTTGATATGCCGATTAAGGTGGTCGAATCTTTACAAGCTTGCGCCTTGGGAGCGGGAATTTTCGGAGCGGTGGCCGCCGGATTATACCCTGATGTCGCTGCGGCGCAAACCGTTTTGGCCAGTAAATTTAGTAAGACCTTTACGCCGAACGCGGCAAACGTTGCCAAATATCAACAAGTCTATCGGCAATATTTACAGTTGGCGCAAAATATCGAAACCCAGTTGCGGACATTATAATGAATTGGGAGGATTTATGGTGACATGCTGGAAGAACTGAAAGAAGCGGTCTATCGGGCTAACATGGAGCTGGATCAGAGGAAATTGGTGGTCTATACCTGGGGAAATGTCAGCGGAATTGACCGGGAACACGGGGTGATGGTGATTAAACCCAGCGGGGTTGCCTACGAGCTTTTGCAACCGGAACTGATGGTAGTGGTCAATTTGGACGGCACGATCCCGGCAGGGCAGCTCAATCCGTCTTCCGATGCGCCGACGCATCTTTATCTTTATCGTAATTTTCCGAAGATCGGCGGCGTAACGCATACTCATTCGCCGCAAGCGACGGCTTGGGCCCAGGCCCAACTGGGGATTGACTGTTTCGGAACCACGCACGCTGATTATTTTTACGGGCAAATTCCTTGTACGCGGCCGCTAACTGCCGGCGAAATCGATACTGAATATGAAGGGAATACCGGCAAGGTGATTGTGGAACGCTTCGCCGCTTTGGATTATGAGGCGCTCCCTGGAGTTTTAGTGGCAAATCATGCCCCGTTTACCTGGGGTAAGGATGCGGCGACAGCGGTTCAAAATAGTGTCATCCTGGAAGAAGTAGCCAAAATGGCCACAATCACCCGTCGGTTGAATCCATCGGTTCAACCTGCGTCCCAAGCCTTAATCGACAAACATTATCTGCGTAAGCATGGTAAAAACGCCTATTATGGGCAAGGGGAATAATATTTTAAAGACAGCCTGGAAAATTCCGGGCTGTCTGTTTTAAGTAATGCTTTTTAGATACAACCGCCGCCGAAGCAGCCGCCGCAGCCGATGACTAACAATACAAAGACTAAGAACATCAACCAACCGTTAGTAGAGAACCAAGTACCAATCCCATCCGCTAATCCCTTCATCATATCAGACATGTATTTTTCCTCTCTTTCCATTAAATTCAGAATAACTTCCCCTCGGGAGGTTTTCTATACTATAGTATACGAGAATTGAAAGCTTAGGTAATCAGGAAAACGTCATTTTGAGATCGGCCAAAGTAATATTTTTGTTTGTCCATTGTTTGGTAATTAAGCCACGGTATTGCGATATTATGAAAAAAAAGTTAAAATTATAAAGAAGGGGGGAATTATGATGATCAAAAGGGTAGTAGCATTAATTTTATTTTTTTTGGTGTTGTTTTCAAATTATACCATAGAGGCCAAAAAGGCGATTGCTCCGAGAGAACCGGTATTAATCACCCCCTTGGGACAAAATCCCGATGGGCTAATGATTAAAGTGGTTTTATCCAAAATCGGCATTAAAAATGACTATCTGGAATTAGCTTCAAACGAAGACCTGAATAATAATGATTATCATTCGCTGGTGATGACCGTCGGAGTCAGCTACAAGGGGCTGGGCGCAATAGGGATCAATTATCATGATGAAGTGGATCGGGCCAGGCAATTAGTTGGCGAGGCGTTTAAGAAAGACTGCCCGATTATCTTAATTAGTTTCGGGGAGAATCCCGGAAGGAAAAAGCGGACGAATCAATTAATTAAAATGATTGCTCCCTATTCGGCTTATATCATCAGCAAAGCGGCCGGCGGTAAAGATAAATATTTTGCCGCAATCGCCCACGATCATCAAATTCCATTGATCGTCGTCGATAATCTGGCGCAATTGGAAAATATATTTAAACACATTTATTGCGGAAAGAAATGATGTTACAACTGAAAAAAGTTGGATATGGCACGATAATTTTGTTTTTTTTGTTGAATATTCCCACGTCGGGACGGAGTGTCGCCAAGTTATTAG
>JASFQO010000152.1:0-6185 GCA_050115405.1 Bacillota bacterium | reverse complement strand
CTTGCCATTTATCCTTCAAATATTCTATCATCATAGCCAATTCAGGGTCGAGAAACTTTTTCATACCCTCATTAATAGCGATGACCTCTTGCGACGAAGCGACCGGCTCTAAAAATTTTTGATATAAATGATAAGATACTTCTTTGCTGGAGTCAATATCCAGACACCACGTAAGCCCGGTGGCGATATCTCGGGGATTTTTCTGGATGGGTTTTTCTCCTTTCAAGAGCCATTCCTTGCGGATAAGAAATAGCTGGCAAAATAATTTAACAAACATATCAGAGGGTGTCTCTTTGTTATGTTCAACTCTTGAAATATATGAAGAAGTAACGCCTAACTTATCTCCTAATTCTGTTTGAGTCAGATTATAGTTATCCCTAATTTTCTTTACTCTTTCTCCCATACTATCCAAAAATATTACCCCCAAAAAAGATTGACAATTCGCATACAAAATAGTAAAATTTAAGTAGCGAATATTTTATTCGTAACGAACATTATTTAGAAATGAACCCATAACTTTAACTTTAATAATCCATAGTAAACAATTCAACGATGAAAGGAGCGTAAAATTTAATCTAAGGTCATGCGCCTAAATAGCGATAACCATTTTTTACTTAATCCGACTTAATTATATCCTATTAACAACTTTGACGCAACGGCCAGAAAGAGGCCGGCAAACGAAGATCCGCCGGCCGGCTTCCAGGGAAGCAATAAAAATACATTAAAATATAGCGAAAAGAGGGTTGTGATGGATTACGAAATCGAACGATTAAGTCAGATTAAAAATGTGTTGGACCGGTTAGCCCGGGGGATTAACCCGCTCACCGGAAGAATTGTGGAGCAGGAAAGCTTTTTAAGACATGTGGAAATCAATAAATGCCTGGCTGACACTGAAGAGATTGTTGATAGTCTCATCCGTAAAGGAAGCCGGAGTAGCGGCGCCAAATCAGTCCCGTTTATGATTACCCCAGCCCAGAAAAGAGCGGTTAAACTGACTGAGGGCAAAATCGGCGTCAATGAGTTTTCCCGTTGTGTCAACCGCTGCTTGGACTCGGCAAGCAGTAAAAAATTGACCGGGGTCGAGATAAATAAACGCCTCAAAAAACTGGGAATCCTAAGTGAGGAAAAATTGCCGGACGGCAAAACGCGCACCACTATCAACGCAAAATCGGGTGAATATGGTTTTGAAGCCGAGCGCCGCACTTATAAAAACGAGGAGTACGAGAAGGTGGTCATGAACGAAGCCGGAAAACAATATCTCCTGGATAACCTGGAGACTATCATGGCAAGCGAAGTTGAATAATTAAAAATATTTATATAGGGGGAATATGTAAATGTACGCAATAATCGCTATGGGGGAAGAATCCCAAAACCTCGAAATACCGTGTATGCTTTTTGAAACCAAACAAGACGCGGAAGATCATCTGTCCAATATACCTTACTTGCACCGTTGTAAAAACAATGGCGTCGCTGACGACGGCATGGAAGATCCTACGATGTATGTAATACCTGAAGGATTATATGATAAGCCCGTCCCGTCCGCTTTATGGGCAGCTTTACCCCAAAAGATTGTTAGCCGCGCCAAAGATGATCTTACTTATGGGAAAGTTGTCGGGCTGCACTTTTTTACTTACTATAACGACCAGGTCAAACGTATCACTTATTACGTCCTCATGCAAGCGCCCCCCGGGAAGGCGTTTGTGGGATTTGCGGGATAAAGATTAGGTATGAAAAGAAGCTGATGTACTTCAAAATTAATAAACTTTGGCAGGGATGGAAAAAAATCAAAAGCCTTCAAGGAGTGAGCGGGCGAAGGAAGGCGTAAGATGAGGAGTTTTTTGGAAGCCTTGTATGGCGGATGGATTTCGCCGACAGAAATGAGCGCCCCCAAAAATCCTGAATATCGGCAAATCAACCGAAAAATAGACGAACTTAAGAAAGAATGGCAACAAAAACTGACGGAAGAGAATTGCGAACAATTAGAAACTATTTTGGAATTGTGTCGAGAAGCGGACTCATTTGAGGTCACCGCCTCCTTTGAATACGGTTTTCGATGGGGCGCGGCGATCATGGTGGAAGTAATTATTGGCAGGGAAGAGCTGTTAACTCAGGAAAATCATGTAATGCCAAAATTCTCTGACCAACCTCAACAAACGACGGACGGGGAGGTAAAATCTTTCAAGGAGGGGTCCGTTGCTTAAAACTTGGCCTAAAGTTTTTCAAAATTTCGTGACTAAACGCATCCTAGAAATTCATGAAACCAATTACCGTCATGATCAGGAATATATCGGTTTGAATGAAGAACTTTCCCGGGAGACGGAGCGACTGATTGCGGGGCTCGGCCCCGAAAAATCGGAACTCTACGAAAATTATGAATTAGCCGCAAATATCCTGGAAAGCTTTAAGAATGAACTCTATTACCAGCAAGGTCTGATCGACGGAGTGTGTCTAGCATATTTGGTCGATTGTATCAGGCAGGAGAAGTGATAGGGATGGAAGAAAAGATAAAGCAGTATATCGATGAAAATTTTAAACAAGAGGATATACAGGTTGAATTCTATAAGAGCCGCCCTAATTATTTTAAAGTGAAGTTTAAAGATATGTGTATTCTGGCGTATTATGACGCTAATCTTAATATGGTCCGGCAAATATTCCCGAAAAAAGCAACCGTCTGACCTGGACCAGTTTTACAGATTATTAAAAAAGCGGATTTTTCCGCTTTTTCTCTTATGTTGGACATAAAATAAAAACCCGTAAATCGTCAGCTTCTTGGCGGGAGACAACGATTTGGCATTACGCCGCACTGTAAGATAATCCCGGGACCGTCCTTTGCCGCTGCTCTTTTGAGTAAGCAGATGGTCCGGATATATGGCGATCGGGATGTCGTCAAACGCTCGGTCAACTCCTTTCTGGCGACGATGGCGCATTTCGGAGTAATTGTGAAAGATGATTCCCGCTATCGGCTAGTAGGACCGGCGTCATTATCCGATACTCAAAGTCTACTGTTTTTAATTTTATATTCAAAAAGCTATTTTCATACTGAATTAATTGACCTGGACGCCATTGACGAGGTCTTCATCCGATTGTTCGATCTGGCAAATAGGTATGGTGTAGCGAAGAAGTTCCATGGCGAACAGTGGGAATATATTCGGGATCACGGGCGGAATGTGATTTTGTTTAAAGATATAGGGATAAAAATAGTCACCCTGGACAATGAATCAATTTAGAATTGATTTATCAACGGCAAATGGAGTTGCAATAAATGAAACAACTGCTACCAACTGAAATTACCGCATCCCTCGCCACTTGGCTCCAACAAATGCAAACGGAGATTGATCGCCACGAATTTATCGCTGATGATGTCATATCCAAACCGGATAAAATATGCGATGTATCCATCTTCAGTTTTGGAGTCGAAGAAATAATGCATTGTACTTCGGTTTATTTGGAAGAATTGGCGGATGAGGCAGACTTTCCGACCGAATTGGCTCACTTAATCCGGGAACATTGGCATGGCACCAAACGGAAACTTTGCGAAAAGGCGTTGCTGTTAGAGAATACTTTTTATAAAATTCAGTCCGGTAAACGGACTCCAAGCCGTGATACTATTATCTGTCTGGCATTAGCTTTGCAACACCATTTGCTGGGGTATTTTGGTTACGCCTTGGGAGAACGCTACCGACGGGATTTTATTATCCTTGGAGCGTTGAAAGCCGGGAAAACTCCAATGGAAGTAAATTTGCTTTTGGAACAATATCGGATGAAACTGTTGGGGGTTGAGGTTTAAAAGGATAAAATCATTTAAAAGGACATATTGAAACTTACTAACTGGACTCGCTGTCCAGTTTTTTTTACCCTTCGCATGTTAGGATCAAAGTAGATAAAACGAAGGGAGCGAATAAGATGCACTACCGGTGAAGCCTTGATTGACCCTAGTGGAGAACTGGTGTTACCCAAACTTCCCAACGAATTGGCGGTTCGCCCGGCATTGATCTTTCAACTGCGTCCGGTGGTTGCCCGGGAAATTGATCTATCCTACCTTACTAAGGGGTTAAGCTGGACTGCCAATTATGTGGTGGAATTATCCGAAAAGACTCTCGTCTTGGACGCCTGGGTGGAGATTATCAATGAAGCGGGAATTACTTTTAACAATGCTCGATTAAAATTACTAGCCGGGACGGTTAACCGGATTAAAGATTTAAGAATAAAAATATTCGGTTATGAAGTAGAGCCTTGTGTAGCTGACAATGCCATCGCGTTTAGTGAAAAAAGCTTTTCCGATTACCATCTTTATACCCTCCAGGGAACCACAACTTTAAAAGATAATCAAGTCAAGCAAGTCAAACTTTTTGGCGGCGCCAATGTGAGCTACCGCCGGTTTTATGAAATCCCCGCCCGGTCCGAAACCGTCCGGATTGTAGTTGAATGGGAGAATACGGCAGCAGTGGGATTGGGGATACCTATCCCCGCCGGGACGGTCAAGGTGTATCAACGCGACCAGGCGGATCAAGGTCTGACCTTCGTGGGCGAAGACCAAATCGACCATACCCCCAGGGATGAAAAGATCCGTTTGGAGATCGGGGAAGCCTTCGACCTGCATTGTAAAAGAAAATGTGTCAGTAAGCGCAATGACCGGGGCATTCAAAAGGAACAATGGCAAATCACGCTGCGTAACCATAAAGAAGAACCGGCCGTAGTTCGGGTATTGCAGCGAGTCCCGGCAACTGCCGATATTACTAAGACGAGTCATCCCTGGGAACCTAGAAACGCCAATGAAATTGAATTTACATTAGAGCTGGCCGCCTCAACCGCTGAGGTGATTGAATTTACTATTGTGTGGGATGAACGGGTACATGTAACACATTGTAAAGAAAAAGTGTGACCGGATGTAGTTTTGGTACGGCGGGGATGACGAGAATATTTGACCAGACCTTGTTTAGGCCAAGGGGGTTTTCATTTGTGAAAATTATCGTGTGTTTGATAGTGGATATTTACATTGAAAGAGGTATAATATGATTAGAATATTGCTACGAGGAGTTGATACCATGCAGATTAAGCCATCCGCAAGCATCCGGCAGAATTACAATGAAATTGCGGCATTGTGCAAATCTACCGGAGAACCTGTATATCTTACAAAAAACGGTGAGGGTAATCTGTTGGTTATAGATATTGGGGCATTTAACCGCCGCGAGAAAATGCTAAAGCTGCAGGAAGAACTGCTGGCTGTTGAGGAAGATCGTCTGGCCGGCCGTGTTGGAGTTACACCGGATGAACTGGACAGCTATTTGGAAAGTATAATTGATGAGGTGGAACATGGAAAAGACACCGCATTATAAAGTCATTGTTGCTGATCGTTCACGCCGGATGTTGGCGAACCATATCCGGTTTTTAGCCCAGAAAAATCCTGCCGCCGCCCGCAATTTAAAAAACGAATAAACTTCAGGTGCTGAGCCATGTTGAATAGGGAAAAATATTTGTGTTGCGCCGCTGATTTCATTGGTTGCGGCTATAAACAGCGCTGCGGTATAATAGCTTTAGTGGAGTTAATGAGGGAGGGACGTACATGTTAACGGTTGAGCGCATCAAAGACGCAGCAGTAAATCTAGCCGGTTGTTACTCCATTAAAAAAATTTCCCTGTTCGGATCGTATGCTGAAGGAATTGCTGATGAGACTAGTGATGTTGATCTGCTGGTGGAATTTCATACTCCCAATGTTTCCCTGTTTACGCTTTCCGACCTTAAATACGCTATGGAAGATGAGCTTAAAAAGGATGTTGACATCATTCATGGGCCGATATTAAGGGAATCTCTGTTAAAATTGAATAAGGTGACTGAACTTTATGAACATTAAAGACGCTTAAATTATTCATAAACTCATAAGGAGAATCAATGATGTTTCCAACATGGGTCTATTTTGCACTGGGTTCGGCGTTTTTTGCCGGATTGACCGCCATCTTCGGTAAAATTGGGGTAATCGGGATTAATTCCAATTTGGCGACTTTCTTGCGGACTATCGTAGTCGCGCTTTTTGCCGGAGGAATTGTTTTTAGTGCGCGGGAGTGGCAAAACCCAGTTAGTTTTCCACGGAAAACTTTAATATTTTTGATTTTATCCGCTTTAGCCACCGGCGCTTCCTGGCTTTGTTATTATCGGGCGTTGCAACTTGGCCCGGCCTCAAAAGTTGC
>JASFQO010000151.1:0-6204 GCA_050115405.1 Bacillota bacterium | reverse complement strand
CAAAAATCCGAGATCTTGATTGGGTTGAAAAAATATCGGGATTTAGTCAGGGAGTACCGGCCCCACGCCATCGTTTCCACCCATTTTTTCCCGGCGGCGATTGTCTCTTATTTGTATCCCCATTTTGCCATTCCCAATGGAGTCGTTTTAACTGATTATGTGTCGCACCATATTTGGATTAATCCCAATACCAACCTGTTTTTTGTCGCTCACGACGGCATGGCGGAGGAACTGTTGCGGCTAGGCGTCGCCGCACCCCAAATCAGGGTGACCGGGATTCCGATTCGCCCGTTCTTCGGACGCCAACTTGACCGGCGGCAACTCCAACAGCAACTCGGAATCAATCCCGAACGGCTGACCTTGCTCTTAATGAGCGGCGGTAATGCGATCGGCCCGCTGGTCGAAGTCTTAAAATGCTTGGGACGTTTGGAAGACCGGTTTCAGATTATTGTCATCACCGGCCGCAATCAAAAATTATACCGCCGGTTAAAAGAGATGCTGACAACGCTGCAACTTGCCGGCGATGTTTTGGGTTATGTTGAAAACGTCCATGAATATATGGCCGTGGCGGATTTACTGATTTCCAAAGCAGGCGGTTTAACCGTTACCGAAGCTTTGACGATGGGATTGCCGATGGCGATTATCCAACCGACTCCCGGACAGGAAGACGGTAATACTGACTTTTTATTAAAAGCCGGCGCGGGAGTATATCTGAAAAGTGTCGCCGCGGTGGAGCCGGTGGTGGGGGAATTAGTACGTAACCCGGCTAAAATTGCCGCCATGCGGCAAAATGCCTTGCGTTTCGCCAAACCCGACGCTGCCGTGACGGTGGTGACCGAGATTGACCGGCTAATTCAAGCCAAATGGCGGACGAAATAAAAAGCCAAGGCCAAAAGGGATTAACAGGTTTTCCCGAAGGGCGAGCGAAAAACGGCACTTGGCTCTCATTTATTATTTTAAAATCATCTTTAGCCGGTTCCCGGTACCCGAGAGTCGGCGCCTATTCCCCAGACGCGCCGATGGATTTTACCGGATTGGATGAGCTTTCAGTCCTGGCATTCGCGCCGTCTGAATAGTCACCCTTGGTCAATATCAGGAAATAACCGGTAAAACCGATTTGCTTGTTTCCGTATGGCTAACGACCGGTAGCGGTCGCCTCCAATTGAGCCTCTTCAGGCTCATTCTGTTTGAGATAGTTTTCTTTAATAATTCGGCGCAAGATTTTGCCGACGGTACTCCGGGGCAACTCCTCCATAATTTCGATTTTTTGGGGCATTTTGAATTTTGCCAAATGTCGGGCGCAAAATTGTTTGAGTTCTTTCTCGGAGACGGTTGTATTCTCCTTTAACACTACATATGCCCGGGGAACTTCACCGCGCAGCGGATGGGGGACTCCAATCACCGCGACTTCCTTCACCGCGGGATGCGTATAGAGTAATTCTTCAATCTCCCGGGGATAAATTTTTTCGCCGGCCATAATAATCATATCTTTCAGACGGTCGGTGATATGAGTGTAACCTTCTTCATCCATCCAGCCCAAATCCCCAGTGCGCAACCAGCCGTTTTGGAGTACCAACGCCGTTTCTTCCGGTTGGCGCCAATAACCTGACATTACTTGCGGTCCGTGGACGCAGATTTCGCCAATCTGACCGCTGTCGGTTAAGTCGACGCCGGTTTCGGGATCGATAATACGGATATCGGTATCCGGGAGCGGAATCCCGATACTGCCGATTTTGGCCTGACCATAAATCGGATTGATCGTAATCACGGGCGAACTTTCGGAAAGCCCGTAGCCTTCCCGGAGTTTACCGCCGGTAATGGCTTCAAATTTTTCGGCTATTGCCTGCGGCAAGGGAGCCGAACCGCTCACACAGGCTTTAATTGAGCGCAGATTGTAATGGTGATTGCCGTCCCGCATGGCAATTGCCCCGTACATGGCCGGGACTCCCATGAATATATTCGGTTGATACCGGTCGATCATACTCATAAGTTCATTGATATCAAATTTCGGCAGCAATTGCATTTCCGAACCTGTCAAGATCGGCATATGCATACTGGTGGTCATGCCATAGATGTGAAACAGGGGAATTACACAGACAAAACGTCCGGCTCCGTCTTGATAAGCATTTTTGAAAAAATGCCGGACTTGAATGCTATTAGTGACCAAGTTTCTGTGCGTGAGCTTCGCCCCTTTATAAATGCCGGTAGTTCCTCCGGTATACTGCAGGTAGGCGACATCGTCCGGACTCATGGGGACCCGCGGGTCGGTGGCGGGTTGTTGTAACAGCTCCGGTTCGAGCCGCAGCATATCGCCAGGGACCGAATACTCCTGAGTGGCTGCGAAGGGCGATTGGATACTGGTGGCAATGATTTGCAAACCTTGAACCTTAATTTTAGCGAAGACCGGCAGTTGCTCAACACTGGTAAAAATTATCTTTGAGCCACTGTTGTGAATGATATATTCAAGGTCCTTGCCGGTAAGATGGGGGTTGATCGCGACTGCAATTGCGCCGCAACGGCTGGCGCCGTAACATGCGACTATAAATTGGGGACAGTTGGGTAGCTGAATTCCAATACGGTCACCTTTAGCGACTCCCAATTTAAGCAAAAGACGACTCATTTGCGAGACCAATTTATTAAGTTCGGTATAATTCCACCGTTGCCCCTGGTAGAGCAGGGCGGAATGGTGGGGATACGCGGCAGCGGTCTGGTTAAGGACTTGGGAAAGAGTGAGGGAAGGATAGTCAAGATGAGTATTTAAACCTTTTTCATAGAAGGCGAACCATTTTTTTGTCATTAATATTCCTCCCAAATGATCAATAAGCGAAAAAGTAAAAAATCTTCTTTGATTGTTCGCCTTAATTTGCAAATTTCCTGCTGGTTATCAAATATCCTTTTGATTCACAAACTATCGTTATGATTTATTTAAGGATAAATTTACATAATGTCAAAAAAAATAATAAAGACCATAACTATAATTATCGAGTTACGGTCTTTTACGTTATATATCGACAATTGTTACGGCAGACAGAGAATTTGGCCGATACGCAGCGGCAAGTTGAAATTAATATAGGGATTGACGGCAATGATCTCATCGACGGAAAGGTCATAATCGTCAGCAATCGAATCGAGAGTGTCGCCGGTCTGCACATAATATGGAGTTGCCCCGGACGGACAGATCCGTCCTCCCGGATATGGTCGGTACCAAAGACGCGGATAGCGACGGTAACGCCAATCGCGTCGATAGCGTTGACCACGGCCGAATCGCGGCCGGACTTGCTCGGGAATGTTTAACACTTGGCCGATTAGCAGATTGTCGGGGTCGACTTCGGGATTCCATTCCATCAATTCTTCAACGCTAATATTGTATTGATTGGCGATTTCCCACATGGTATCGCCTTCCTGGGTAATATATTGATTTGGGCCATAATCATGATAATTTGCCAATATTTTCACTCCTTTTTATTTTAAAAATTAAGGGTAATTTGGTCAGATACAAATGATATCGCCGACTCGCAGCGGGTAGTTAAAGTTAATATGACGATTGCGGTTGATCAGTACCTGGGCCGGGATTCCAAAGCGCCTGGCAATGCGATACAGGGTATCGCCGGGACGGACCCAATACTCCCTCCCCCGCCGGCAAAAAGGGCGACGACGGTCATAATATCGCCGCCTGGTTCTCCGTTGTTCAGATTGGGCTTCACAACCATATTCAGGAATGGTGATTACTTGCCCGACATGTAAAGCTTCAAAATCAACTTCGGGGTTGGCGGCGATAATATCTTCCTCACTTAAATAAAAATGGTCGGCAATATTACCCAAGGCATCTTCGGCTTGGACCACGTATTTAAAATCTTCCGGGTTATAATTTTCATCCATTTTGGCTTCACCTCGTATTTTGTTGTAGGTTAATATATTATATGACCAATACCCAAATCCGCGTTATCCCAAAAGCATAACTTGGCGGTGAGCCTGGGTATAATTTTGGAACAAAATCATTAGACATAGTTGTTACAAAAACCACTAATCGTTCACAATATGGACACAAAAATAAATTAGGATTACAATAATGATTAAGTCCAATTCATAGGAGGTGCGCTTAATGCCCGGGATTAAGATTTTAATGGCTGATGATGAAGCGCGAATGCGCAAGCTGGTCTCCGATTTTCTCAAAAAAGAAGGTTATGAGGTTATCGAAGCGGAGGATGGCAAGCAAGCTCTGCAATTGTTTAACGATAATCCCGATTTAAAATTGGTGATCCTGGATGTGATGATGCCCGGTTATGACGGGTGGACGGTCTGCCGGGAGATTCGCAAAATTTCGGCGGCCCCGATTATCATGTTAACAGCCCGGTCCGAAGAAAACGATGAATTATTCGGATTTGACCTCGGGGCGGATGAATACATCAGCAAACCGTTCAGCCCGATGATCTTGGTGGCGCGGGTGCAGGCGTTGATTCGCCGGGCTGGGGGCGGCGTCAAGAATACTAAAGTCTATGAGGGCATGGAGATTGACGAAAGCGGTCGGGTGGTGCGGGTTAACGGCGAAAAAATCGACTTGAGCCCCAAGGAATTTGAATTACTGATCTATCTGACCGTGAATGAAGGGATCGCGCTTTCCCGGGAGCAGATTTTGAATTCGGTCTGGGATTATGATTATTTTGGCGACGCGCGGACGGTAGACACCCATATCAAAAAATTACGGTTGAAACTGGGGGAGAAGGCGGAATATATTCAGACGGTCCGCGGTTTGGGCTATAAGTTTGAGGTGGGGCAATGAAACTTTCGGTGCGTTTAAGGCTGTTTGCGATGATAAGCGGGTTAATCGTCTTTTTTATCTTATTGTCCTGGCTGTTCAATGCACGGTTTATGGGGAAATATTATTTTCACAATAAAAAGAACAGTTTGATTAAGACTTATCACCAGATCAATGCTATCTATCGCAGCAACATTTCGCAAATAGCCCTGCAACTTGAGAAAATCGAAAATGACCAGGGTGTATTAATTACGATCATCAGTAATGATTATACGATGATCTATGATTCGTGGTTTAAAGACAAAGAACCGCGCCCCAAACCGCCGCCCGGAGCCAAACGGAAACCGCCGCATTCAAATCCCCGTTCTCCGGAGGTTTTCTTGAAATCAAATGCCAATCAGTTGCGGCACGATCAAATTGTCATTAAGGTCTTCAAGGACTCTCGGATCAACGCCGATTTGGTTTTTTTGGCAGCGGTACTTCAAAACGGCAATTATCTTCTTTTACGGACCCCAATGGCGGCTATTAAGGAGAGCGTTACCATTGCCAACCGCTTTTTAATGATCACCGGACTGTTTGCCATTTTAGTCGGCAGTTTGCTGGTGTTTATTTTGACGGGACGGTTTACCAGGCCGATTTTGGACTTGAAGGAGATTGCCCATAAAATGGCCCGGTTGGATTTTACCCAAAAATATACCGGTAACTGTCAGGATGAAATCGGCGAACTAGGCCAAAGCATTAACTCGCTCTCCCAGCAATTGGAGATTTCCATTACCGCGTTGACCAAAGCCAACCGGAAACTCCAGGCCGATATTATGCGGGAACGGCAAATTGATGAGATGCGCAAAAATTTTATTTCCAATGTCTCGCATGAACTCAAAACCCCGATTGCGCTAATCCAGGGTTATGCCGAGGGTTTAAAGATGAATGTGATTGACGATGCGGAGAGTAAAGATTTTTATTGTGAAGTCATTATGGACGAAGCCACCAAGATGAACCGGTTGGTCAAGCAATTGCTGGAACTGGCGAAATTGGAATCGGGCAGTCTGCCCTTGGAACCCGAGAGTTTCAACCTAGGAAAATTGTTGGAACATGCCTTGAAACGCAATCGGCTTTTATTTGAAGAAAAAGCGGTTCGGGTGGAAAGCGCGCTGGGACCGGATTTATGGGTTAAGGGCGACATTGATCTGATTGAGCAGGTAATCAATAATTATTTAAGCAATGCTTTAAATCATGTGGCCGGGGCCGGATTGATTCGGGTCGGCGGTGAAGTAAACGGTTCGAAGCTGCGGATTAAGGTTTTTAATTCCGGACTGCCCATTCCCGAGGAAAGCCGGGAAAAGATCTGGGGCAGCTTTTACAAGGTGGATAAAGCGCGGACCCGCGAGTATGGCGGCAGCGGCCTGGGGTTGTCGATTGTCCGAGCGATTCAGGAAGCGCACGGCAAC
>JASFQO010000150.1:0-6243 GCA_050115405.1 Bacillota bacterium | reverse complement strand
TAACTGCCATCGGTTTGGTACTGAAGATCCACCGGCCCCGAATGCTGCCATTGTCCCTCAAGGCGGACCCGGGAGTAAGGAGCGTGAATCGCAAAACGGAGAAAACCTTCCTCTTCCACAACTCCCGGCCGCGCAATGGCATAAGGCGGGTCGGCGAAAAGTGGCGTCGCGGGTTGTTCAAATAAGCAATGCGGCCGTCCCAGGACCACGAAGGCTTTAAAACTGTCATGCAAAGGTCTAATCCGGTGGACAGTCGGTTCATTCTGTCCGTCGGCGCTAAAACTAAATGAGGTCACTACCTCCGGATACGTCGCAAAAAGCCAACTGCCATCCGACCTTTTTACAAACATTGGCGGCAGGCTTACCAGGGCCTGGTCAATCTTCACTTGTAAACCGTCAGGGTTAGCAAATCCACATTCAGGCGCCTTGGCAATAACCTCCACCACTACCTGTAAATTACGTTCCGGCCGGGCTGAAAACAAAACATTACTGCCTTCAAGCGTCCAATATTCCTGATCTTGCCGCAAAATCACTTCCCGACGCGCCTCGCAACTTTCCTCTTTTTCCCACTTACCGTCCTCACCCGGCACGAAAAATTTAAACTGATAGGGAATTCCGGTATAAAGCTTATTGGGAGAACTTTGATAGGTGATCCAACTATCTGCCCCGCTTTGGCCGTCAAGGTCTTCTACCCAAAAACGGGAGGCCTTTTGCCAAATATGCATTTTTACCGGAACATTGCCCCAAAGGTGTTGGAAATGGACAATCAACTGCTTGCGCTCGGGTTCCGCCCGAAGTATGGCCGGCCCTTCGCTGTGCGTCCATATTTCCCCGCCGTCGGCGCTGGACCAGGTCCGGTTGTTATTTTCGGGCTCAAACTCTTGTCCCCCCTCCTTTGCTTGTCTAAATTTAAAATTAAAAGTATTGCCCCATTCAGGCGCCAATTTCAAAACAAAGTAAGCATGATTGTCTTTTTCCGTCGCTTTTTGCTCAAACGCCGTTCTCCCCGGAATCCAGAAATAAATCCGGCACTCTTTTTGAGTAATCATATGCAGCTTGACTTCCTTGAAATTCCGAGCATGAGGGTCTTCCCGAAGCACCCGATTGCTCCCGTGGAGCAACCAGACTTTCTCAGGTAAAGTTTCCGCCGGTTTAAGCCTAATCGCCCGGTTAAAGGTTTCATCATTGCTTTCCCAAGTTTCCGGCCGGTCCAGAGCTTGATCCCACTCAAACAGCTTAAAGCCGATACTGATATTTTGCGATAAGTCCGCCTCAAATAACCACCATCCGTTGGCATCCGCTCCGGAAACCGGATGCAGGGAACCCAAAGCAGTATGACTGTCTTTTTCGTTCCAAATATGAAGACCGGGACGTTTATATTCAGTCAAAGCCCGAAACTGAACTTTCATTGTCAAACCTCCAAGTTTGTTGTGATATAGCGCCGCTGAACCCGTCAGTTTCTATAATATTTCACGGTTTTAACAAGAATATTCCATATCCCCTGTAACCAATTTGCCTAAATTAAACCACCATTATTATATGCCATATTTTTTTACTCCGTTTCCAGAAGGGATTACTGTAAAAATGGCGAATTTACTCTTAAATTACGCCATTGAGGGAATTCAATCCCGGCCGGTGGCGTCCCTGCCCTGGTTGCGCCGGGGCGTAAGACTGGAGTGTAAATTGATGCTATTAATTTTCACTCTACTTCCGTGCTTGCTACTAAATACTAAATAGTATAATTAAAGGAGTGATTTAAATGGTAGAATTAATCGGTGTGATTGCGATTGCCTACTTAGTTTACTATTTTATCGAACATCATTAGTATTTTTTGAACTCTCTTAAGGGGGAGTTGAAAGTATTAGCAGACTAAAAGGATTGCCGGATGGTAAATTCAGCTCTGGCGACGACGGCGGCTAATCCGGTATGCGGTATTAGTTTTAACGGTTTCCGAAAATAACTGATTTTACGAAACAACCGGGTTCTACCTATCCGCTAGGCAGAGCCCCATTTTTTAAATCGAGGTTATAATGGTCGGTCTCAAAAGAAGCTTGATCCTGATTAATAAAGAATTTATTGAGTTTTATTCCAGCAAAGCCTGGATTCTAGTTTTAATTCTGCCGTTGTTTATTGCCTTTCTCTTTGCCACAGTTTATCATCGGACTGACATCGAGAATTACCGGATCGCCTATCTCCCGCCCTTACGGGCGGAACTCCGGACGCTCTTAACCAAAAGCGGTCTGCAAACGACGGCTTATCGCCGGCTTGCGGCGGCCAAGGCCGCCTTGGCCCAAAACAAAGTTGACGCCGTATTGCTGCCCCGGAGTACGACTGCTCCCCGGGTGCAATTGTTGGTTTCCCAATCGGGTTATCAAAAAGCGGTTGCCGTCAGCAATGCCCTTAATGTCACCCTAATCCGCATCTATGCCCGTCCGGACCTGCCGCAATTTGAAATTGTCGGACCGCCGCCCCAGGCCGCCTCCGCGGACTGGATTGCCCTGCCGCTGTGGCTGATCCAAATTATTTTAACCGTCTGCCTGCTACAAAGCACCGGTCAGATCGCCGAGGAAAAGGAGAGACAAACCCTCCATTCCCTGCTGGTCTCGCCGCTGACCATCACCGAATATCTGGCGGCCAAACTAATTTGGTCGGTGTTGCTGGGTACTGCAGCCATAATGGCCACCCTCTTTTTGACCAAATCGCCAGCGAGGCCGTTTCCTATTTTAATTTTCGGATGCTTGGGGACGCTGGTCTACTCCAGCCTTGCCATCCTGCTTGGGCTGCTCGCCCCAAATGCCTTATTTGCCCGGACTACGGCCACCGTAGTCTATCTGGTCTCCTCATTGCCGTTGCTGATTAACAACAGCAATCTGGCTTGGAAAAGTCTTTTGAATTGCTTTCCCACCTTTTTAGTCCAGCGCGGTTTTGAGGCGGCGCTGCTCCCGCTGTCTGCGCTTGACCAACTGACCCGGACGGGAAGCCTGTTACTGCTTCAGGCGGGCGCGCTCCTTAGCTTGGCTTATTTTTTGCTTAAAAATAAAGGGGATTTTTGAGGATAAAACTAATGGCAATCACTGTCACTGATTTAACCAAAAACTACGGTCGCCGCGTGGTGGTGGACCATATCAGTTTTGACCTGGCGGACGGTCAAACCCTTGGTTTACTGGGACCGAACGGCGCCGGCAAGTCGACCACGATCCGGATGTTGATGGGTCTGACCCGACCAACCTCCGGTTCCGCAACTATCTTGGGCTATGACCTGCAGACCCAGACCAAGCAAATTCAGGCTCAAATCGGGGTGGTCTTTGAAAAACCCAATCTCTTTGAAAATCTCTCCGCCTATCGGAATCTGGCCTTTTTCTGCCGATTGCATTCCCGGCCGACGACGCTGGTCCGTCCTTTGCTGGAACGGATGGAGTTGTGGGACCGGGCCCATGACCCGGTTAAAATTTTCTCCAAAGGAATGCGGCAACGGATCTTGATCCTCCGGGCGCTGGTTCATCAGCCGCAATTACTCTTTTTAGATGAACCCTGTTCCGGGCTGGACCCGGTCTCTTCCCGCATCATCCGCGATTATTTGCTGGAATTAAAGGCGCAGGGGATTACGATCCTTTTAACCAGCCACGATATGGAAGAGGTCGACGAACTATGCGATACGATCGGCTTCATTAACCACGGCCAATTAATCACGCTGGCCCCCAAGGCGGAACTAAAGGCCGCTTACGGCAGCCGGCGCCTCAAAGTAAGCTACCGGGACGGCGCCGCCAATCGCGAAGCAATCCTCGACCCCAAGGCCGATCTCCCGCAACTGGAAACCTGGTATCGGGAAGATCGGGTGATTGCGGTCCGTTCCGCCGAAGCGACGCTCGCGGAGATCTTTCGCAAGTTAAGCGAGTTGAAATAAATAGCTCAGTAAAAAGGTTTTTCAGGCGCCAATCGCGAAATTTGAGGAAAAATCTTATTTCACGCAAAGGATGGATTCAACCATGGCTCAAATCAACGCAAACTATCTCCGGCTTCCCGGAGCCTACCTTTTCTCGGAGATCGCCCGCAAAATCGCGGCCTATAAAGTGGCCCACCCTGAAGCGGACATTATCCGTCTAGGCATCGGCGATGTCACCCGTCCCTTAGTCCCGGCGGTAATCGACCGGTTTCACCAGGCAGTGGACGAAATGGGAGATCCGAAGACTTTCCGCGGCTACGGCCCGGAACAAGGCTACTCTTTTTTAATCCGGGAGATCATCGCCCATGACTTTCAGCCGCGCGGCATCAGCCTGGATGAAAACGAGGTCTTTGTCAGTGACGGCGCCAAATGCGACACCGGTAATATTCAAGAACTCTTTAGTCTTAACAACCGGATCGCGGTCACCGACCCTGTTTATCCGGTCTATGTGGATACCAACGTAATGGCGGGCCGCGCCGGGGAACTGGGAGCCGACGGCCGGTTTCAAAAGATTCTCTATCTGCCCTGTACGGCGGCGAACGACCTCAAACCGGAACTACCCCGGGCCAAGGTCGACTTGATTTATCTGTGTTTCCCCAACAATCCGACGGGGATGACGCTGACCAAGGACGAACTGCGCCCGTGGGTGGAGTATTCCCGCCAAAATCAGGCGGTCATCCTGTTCGACGCCGCCTACGAAGCCTTTATCCAGGAACCCGATATACCGCACAGCATCTACGAAATCGAAGGCGCTAAAGAGGTTGCGATTGAATTCCGCAGTTTCTCCAAGACCGCCGGGTTTACCGGTACCCGCTGCGCTTATACCGTAGTCCCGAAGACCGTCATGGCCTATACGGCGGATGGTCAGGCCCACCCCTTAAACCAACTCTGGTTGCGGCGCCAGACCACCAAATTCAACGGCGTCTCCTATCCGGTGCAAGCCGCGGCGGCTGCAGTCTACAGTCCCGCCGGGCAAGCACAAATTCGGGATGTAATCCGCTTTTATCAGACCAATGCCCGGATTATTCGGGAAGGCCTGCAAAAACTGGGCTTTACCGTTTACGGCGGGATCAATGCCCCGTATATCTGGCTGAAAACACCCGGCAATCTGACTTCTTGGGAATTCTTTGATAAACTCCTCCACGAGGCGCAAGTGGTCGGCACTCCCGGTTCCGGATTTGGCCCCAGCGGAGAAGGATATTTCCGCTTAACCGCCTTCGGCAGCCGCGAAAGTACCGCACAGGCCATGGAGCGGATTAAGGGGTTGAAATTGTAATCTATTCATCCCGCAACGCTTTTTGTACTTGTAAAACCGTCCCCTTGACAATTGCCTGTTCCCCGAAGCGGTTCTTTAAAGCGTCCACGGTTTCGTGCAACCTTGCTAATTCCGGCGCTTGCACCGCCGCGTCAAACAGGCCCAACTGGACCGGCTGCTCCGCTCCGAAGCCGCTGACGCTGACGCCAATCAGGCGGACTTTGGGTCCGCCCCAGTTGGCCTGGCGCGCCAGATGTATGGCTTCCCGATATATCTGTTCTTCAAAGTCGGTAACAACACTTAAGGTGGTCCGTCTGGTAATCGTCTTAAATTGTTCGTCCCGCAGCTTGACCGTGACGGTTTTGCCTTTCAGCCGGTGATTACGCAAGCGGCGCGCCACCTGTTCGGCCAGCCAGAGTAAGACGCCGGCTAAAAATTCCCGGTCGGCGGTATCGGTCTGAAAAGTAATTTCATGGCCGATGCTTTTCGCTTCCTCCCCGGCCACTACCGGTCGGTCATCCACACCATGGGCCAGACGGCTCAACTGGTATCCCGCTTCGCCAAACTTAGCAATTAAGACTTCCGGCGCAACCCGCGCGAGCCTTCCGATCGTCCTGATGCCCATAGCCTGTAGCGCTTCATTGGTTTTGGCCCCCACGCCCCACACTTTACTAACCGGCAGGTTTTCCAAGACCGCCAAGGCATTCTCCGGGGTGAACACCACAAAACCGCGGGGTTTTTCCAAATCGGAACCAAGTTTGGCTAAAAATTTATTGGGCGCCAGGCCAATCGAAGCGTCCAGACCGATCTCCGCGGCAATCCGGTCCACAATCCGCCGGGCGATGGTCAAAGCCGGGCCAAACATCCGCTCCGAACCGGTTAAATCCAAAAAAGCCTCGTCCAAAGATAGCGGTTCCACTAAAGGGGTATATTCACTTAATACTCCCATAATTCGCCGCGAAATCTCAGCATAGCGGCTTCCCCGCACCGGCAGGAAAATCCCCTCCGGACAGCGCCGTAACGCCTCGCCAATTGGCTGCGCCGA
>JASFQO010000149.1:0-6259 GCA_050115405.1 Bacillota bacterium | reverse complement strand
AAGCCCGGGCGGATAGGAATATTTTGGTTTCACCTATCCGCCTGACTATTTTTATAGGGAGTTGACGCTTTTGGAACGGGATCTTTTTGCCAACATCAGTCCGCTTGATCATCGCTATTATATCGCCAATCAAGCGTTGTTTGGCCAATTAGGGGAGTACTTTTCGGAAAATGCCTATCTTAAATATGAATTAAAGGTAGAAGCGGCGTTAGCCCGCGTTTTGGCTAAACGCGGCCTGTGTGCTCCGGAGATTGCCGATGAAATCGCCGCCGCCTGTGAAGCCGTCCAACCGGAAGAAGTTTATTTGGAAGAGGAAATCACCAAACACAATATTCGCGCTTTGGTCAACTGTATTCAACGCCGGGTGAGCGAAGCCGCCCGCCCTTATGTGCATTTTACCGTAACCTCGGTCGATATCATGGATTCGGCTACCGCCATGCGTTTTAAAGAAGCCACCGAACAGTTGGTGATCCCCAAATGCCTGGAGCTGGAGACGGTTCTAATCGATATTGCCAGACGGGAAAAGGATACCATCCAGGTCGGCCGGACGCATGGCCAACATGCCGTGCCCATCACTTTTGGCTGGGCGATGGCTGAATATGTCAGCCGTTTTGGCGCCCGGATTGAAGCCATCAGACAGACCGGCGCCAATTTGCGCGGTAAGATCGCCGGCGCGGTCGGCGCCTATAATGCCAGTTCGCTCTTTTTTGACGATCCGCTGGAGTTTGAAGCGGAAGTCCTCTGGGAACTCGGCATTAAACCGGCAGTCTATTCCAATCAAATCGTGGAACCGGAATATTTAACCGATTATATTCACACAATTGTCTCCGCTTTTGGCGTTTTGGCCAATTTGGGAGATGACATCCGCAACCTGCAACGGACCGAAATCGGGGAAGTCGGGGAAGCCTTTGAAGCGACTCAGGTCGGTTCGTCCACCATGCCTCATAAACGTAATCCGTGGAACTTTGAGCATATCAAGAGTATGTGGAAAGAATTCATGCCCCGGATGGTTACCCTCTATTGTGACCAGATTTCCGAGCACCAGCGCGACTTGACTAATTCCGCTTCCGGACGTTTTGTCCCGGAAATTGTGGTTGGTTTTGTCGAGACGGTCGACCGGATGACTCGCGTGATGCAAAAATTTGTGGTTGACCGGGAACGGATGCGGAAAAACTTTGAAGTTACAAAAGAAATGGTCATTGCCGAACCGCTCTATATTCTGCTCGCTTCCCTGGGACACCCGGACGCGCACGAAGCAATGCGTTTATTGACGCTGGAGTCGCAAAAAACCGGTAAAACCTTGCGGAAACTCCTGGTGGAAAAGAGTGAACTTTTCCCGTATTGGAACCGTTTAACCACCAAACAACGCGATATTTTGGAACATCCTGAAAAATACCATGGCTGGGCGGCCCGGAAGACGGAGTTGTTGTGCGATATGTGGGAGAAAAGGCTGCTCGTTTAATTAACCGTCCGTTAATTTAAATTAAAAGAGGTTAAAAGAGTAATGACAGAAAATAATTACGGACAAGCCGTTTGGGCGGATGAGGACAAGCCGGAAGAAGCTTGTGGTCTTTTTGGAGTCTATAGTGACAACCCGGAGTTCAATGCCGCCGCTTTAACTTATGTCGGTCTCTACGCTTTGCAGCATCGGGGCCAGGAAAGCGCGGGAATTGTGGTTTCCGACGGCCGGCGCGTGACCACGCATAAGAATATGGGCCTGGTTTCCAATGTCTTTAATCCGGATATACTAGGCAAGTTACCCGGTCCGATCGGGATCGGCCATGTCCGTTACTCAACGACCGGGTCCAGCTTTTTGGCGAACGCCCAACCGTTGGTGGCGCGTTGTTCACGCGGCGTCCTGGCGGTGGCCCATAACGGCAATTTGATCAATACCGAGGAATTACGGTTGGAACTGGAGAACAAAGGTTCCGTCTTTCAATCAAGCACGGATACCGAAGTGATTATGAACCTGATCGCCCGTCATACCGAAGGCGATTTGGCTACGGCGGTTATTAAGGCCACTTCCCGTCTGCGCGGCTCTTTTTCCCTGATGATCCTGACGAAGGACGCCATAATCGGTCTGCGGGACCCTCATGGCAATCGCCCGCTGTGTTTGGGTAAACGCGACGACGCCTTTGTCTTGGCTTCGGAAAATTGCGCTTTTTCCAGCACCGGGGCCAAGTTTATCCGCGATCTGGAACCGGGGGAACTGGTAGTCATTAATGCGGCCGGGATTCAAAGCCATCATCTTCCCAAAGTTGCCAAACGCGCCTTATGTATCTTTGAGTATATCTATTTTGCCCGGTCCGACAGTATTATTGACGGACTCAGCGTCCATCTGGCCCGGAAAGCCATGGGCCGGCAGTTGGCCCGCCAATTTAACGGGGAGGCGGATGTAGTCATTGCGGTACCGGATAGCGGTCTATCCACCGCGCTTGGATTTGCGGAAGCTTCCGGCATTCCCTATGATATCGGGCTGATCAAGAATACTTATGTTGGCCGCACTTTTATCCAGCCCCAGCAGAATATGCGCGATTTAGGCGTCCGGATTAAGTTAAACCCGGTGGAAAGTGTGATTCGGGGCAAACGGCTTGTTGTAGTCGATGATACGATCGTGAGAGGCACTACTACGGGCCGGATCATTAAGATGTTACGGGAATCGGGGGCTAAGGAAGTGCATATGTGTATCAGCGCGCCGCCGATTACCCATCCTTGTTATTACGGAATCGATACTTCCGTCCGCAAGGAGTTGATTGCCGCCACTCATACGGTCGAAGAGATCCGGCAATATATCGGGGCGGAGAGTTTAACCTATTTAAGCCAAGCGGGGCTGGCTCAAGCCTTGACTCCAAAACAGGATCTTTGCTTCGCCTGTTTTGACGGTTGTTACCCGATTGGGGTGCCGCAAACCATAGTTAAGGATAAATATTTCCTGGAAGGCTAATCGTTATTGAGGGTTGGGAAAATTCGATTACAATTCGTCAGCCAATATGCTTATTGGGGAGGTTTTTGTGAAACGAATCGGTGTTTTGGTATCGGGCGGTGGTTCAAACCTGCAGGCGTTAATTGACGCCACTTTGCAACAAAAGATCAATGCCGCCATTGGAGTCGTCATTAGTAACAAACCCGGAGTTTTTGCGCTGGAACGGGCGGCCCGGCACGGGATCCCCGCGCTGGTGATTGACAACCGGCAATATGCGTCGGCCGAGGCTTTTGCCCGGGCAATTTTAGAAAGTCTGCTCGTCCATCAAATTGATTTACTATGCTTAGCCGGGTTTTTGAGAATTTTGGACCGTTGCGTCGTGGACCAATTTCCCAGCCGGATGTTAAATATTCATCCGGCGTTGCTTCCGGCATTCGGGGGCAAGGGAATGTATGGTCATCATGTCCATGAAGCGGTGCTGGCTTCCGGAGCTAAGTTTTCCGGCGCTACGGTCCATATGGTCACTCCCGAAACGGATGTCGGGCCGATCATTGCCCAAGATATTGTGCCGATCGACGATACGGACACCCCGGAGAGTCTGGCGGCGAAAGTGTTAACCGTCGAGCACCGGATTTATCCGCAGGCGGTGCGGCTGGTCTTGGAGGATCGGATAGAGATCAATGGTTTACGGGTCCGGCAAAAATCCCCCGGCCGTTAACCGGATTATTGAGGAGGCTTCATTAATGATTGAAATCAATGATATTAAAAAGAAACTTCCCCATCGTTATCCTTTTTTGTTAGTCGACCGGATTATCGCGGTTGATAAAGGACGCAAGGCAATCGGAATCAAAAACATTACCGGAGATGATTTTTTTTGCAATCAGGATTATTTCGAGCGGGATTCGGTCTTTCCCGCTTCATTGCAGGTGGAAGCAATGGCCCAGGTATCCGGCTTTATTATGAAAGATTTAGTGGCCGACCCTGCGAAACTGGCAGTGTTAGCCAGTATTGAGAGCGCCCGGTTTCGCAAGGCCATCAAACCCGGCGACCAACTGCGGATTGAAGTAAACCTCAAAAAATATCGCTCCGGAATCGGCAGATTTGCCGCTACTTCCTATGTTGATAATGAATTAGCCGCGGAATTGGTATTTACCTGTATTGTAATTAATTCGTAACGCTAAACGATAAAAAATGGATAAGGAGTCTTCAAACATGCAAGCGATATCGAAAACCGCGCTCAAAAGTTTTCCCTTAATCGCCCGCGGTAAAGTGCGCGACATTTATGATCTGAACCAACAGGTATTATTAGTGGCCACCGATCGGCTGTCAGCTTTCGACGTGGTGTTTAACGAGCCAATTCCTTATAAGGGACAAGTGTTAACCCAGTTGGCTGTCTATTGGTTTGAAAAGACACGGGCGATTTTGCCGAATCATCTGATCTCCGCCGCGATTGACACCGTCCCCGGACTGACCTCCACGGAGCGGGAGGTTCTGCGGGGTCGGGCGATGTTGGTCAAAAAAGGGGAAGTGATTCCGATCGAATGCGTCGTCCGGGGTTATCTCGCCGGGAGCGGCTTGAAAGAATACCGGCAACACGGGACCGTTACCGGGATTGAACTACCGTCCGGATTAGTTGAAAGCAGTAAATTACCGGAACCAATCTTTACCCCGACTACCAAAGAAAGCGCCGGTCATGACCGGCCGATCACTTTCAACGAGATGGCGGATCTGGTCGGCGCCGACTTAGCTTCCCAACTGCGCGAGTACTCTTTAAAACTATATCAATTCGCCGCCGGGTTGAGCAAAGCAGCCGGCATCATTTTAGCGGACACCAAATTTGAATTTGCCTGGGTCAACGGGGAGTTAACCGTGGTTGATGAGATTTTCACACCCGATTCCTCTCGCTTCTGGCCCGTGGACCAATATACCCCGGGCCAACCGCAGCCGAGCTTTGACAAACAATATGTCCGGGACTACCTGGAAACCTTGGGTTGGGATAAAAAGCCGCCGGCGCCGGCCTTGCCCGAAGCGGTCATCGCCAAAACCAGCGAAAAATATTTGGAAGCCTATCGCCGGATTACGGGGAAACCGTTGGCGTTATAAAAAATAGGCCTGGAGGTTATCATGAAAGTTTTAGTGGTTGGCGGCGGCGGCCGCGAACATGTCCTGACTTGGAAACTGGCGCAAAGCCCGCAAGTAGACCAAATTTACTGTTGCCCCGGCAATGGCGGTACCGCCAAATTGGCGGAAAATTTAACGATTAACCCTGATGATTTGGAGGCAATCGCCCAGCTTGCGGCTACCAATCAGATCGACTTGACTGTGGTTGGGCCGGACGCTTATTTGGCCGCGGGTGTGGTTGACCTTTTTCAGGCGCGGGGTTTGCGGATCTACGGCCCGACCAAAGCCGCCGCCCGTCTGGAATGGAGTAAAGCTTTCGCTAAAGAATTTATGAAACAGGCGGGGATTCCGACCGCCGCTTCACAAACCTTCACCGATAGCGCCGCTGCTAAAGCCTACGTTCGCCAAATGGGAGCGCCGTTAGTAGTGAAAGCGGACGGTTTAGCCGCCGGTAAAGGAGTCATCATCGCCAATGATCCGGAGACGGCGCTCCGGGCGGTGGATGAGATCATGACTGCTCGGGTTTTCGGCGCCGCCGGCAGCGCGGTCGTGATCGAGGAATTTTTGGAAGGCGAGGAGACATCGCTGCTCGCCTTTTGTGACGGTAAAATTGCCGTGCCCATGCCGGCCGCCCAGGACCACAAGCGGATTGGAGATGGCGATACCGGGCCAAATACCGGTGGAATGGGTAATTACGCACCGACGACTGTGGTCACTCCGGCCATTCGGGAACGGATCATGACCGAAATTCTGGAACCGACCATGGGGGCGATGGCCGCCGCCGGCACTCCTTTTGTCGGAACGTTGTTTTTAGGACTGATGCTGACCAAGACCGGGCCGAAAGTAATCGAATATAACGCTCGCTTTGGCGATCCAGAGGCCCAGGTGGTGCTGCCGTTGTTAGCCTCCGATTTGGTAACGGTACTACAGGACGCGATCGACGGCTATCTGGACCCGGCGGCCATTAAGTGGCATTCCGACCGGACCGCAGTCTGCGTGGTAGCTGCTTCCCACGGTTATCCCGGCAAATATGCCACCGGGAAAGTCATTTCCGGCTTAGACAAGGTCCGGGAGTCGCTGGTGTTTCAGGCCGGCACGAAGATGGCCCCGGACGGGCAGGTGGTCACCAGCGGCGGACGGGTCTTAAACGTGGTCCATGTGGCGAATGATATTCAGACCGCCGTCGCCGGCGCCTATCGCGACCACGGCCACATT